>JBJORE010000107.1:0-3193 GCA_046049565.1 Actinomycetota bacterium | reverse complement strand
CATCGCGAGCGACATTACGTTTCGCCTCTGCGTTTGCCAATTTGGTTTTTAACTCTTCAACGGCAGTTGCCAGAGTGACGGCAGACTTTTCGGCTTCATCGGCCTCCGCATCGATTTGAGCTGGGTCGATAACGGCACCGTTAACTTCAGCCTGCTGCGTGAGCATAGCCACGCGTTGGTTTGCCATCGAAAGTAGGGAACGGAATCGCTCGCCAACCGAGTCGAACTCGTAACCGAGTGCTCGAGTCTGGTCTAATTCAGTGGAGACCTGAGCGGCTTCCAAAACGCTTAGACGGGCGGTGTTTTCCCCTAAAACTTCTTGAAGAATGTTGCGCTCAGCACGGCGATCAGATTCGTTCTTAGCGGTCTCTTCGAGAGTCGAGTGCAAGACCTGAATGTCTTCTGCCATGATTCGAGACTTGGCGTCGCGAACAGTTTGAGCGATGCCTTGAGCTTCACGCGCAACCTCGGCCTGCTGACCGAGTGGCTTTAGTTGACGACGAACTTCACCGGCAAGATCGTTTAGGCGAGTTAGGTTCGCTTGCATTGCATCAAGCTTGCGTACCGTCTTCTCCTTGCGGCGACGGTGCTTCAAAATACCTGCAGCTTCTTCGATGAATCCACGACGCTCTTCAGGGGTTGCCTTTAGAACACCATCCAACTGACCTTGACCCACGATGACGTGCATTTCGCGGCCGAGACCTGAGTCTGAAAGTAACTCTTGAACATCTAACAGACGACAAGGGTCGCCGTTGATTGCGTATTCACTGCCACCGTTGCGGAATAGGGTTCGACTGATGGTGACTTCGGTGTATTCAATCGGCAGGGCACCGTCGGTGTTGTCGATAGTCAACTGAACTTCGGCTCGACCTAGAGGGCCTTTGGTCGAAGTTCCGGCGAAGATGACATCTTCCATCTTCCCGCCGCGAAGAGTTTTAGCTCCCTGCTCACCCATAACCCAAGCAAGAGCGTCAACAACATTTGACTTACCAGAACCATTAGGTCCAACCACGGCGGTAACACCTGGTTCAAAGTTGAAAGTGGTCGGCTGAGCGAACGACTTGAAACCTTTGAGGGTGAGGCTTTTCAGATACAAGCGCTAATCACTCTCCTAGTGTCGTTTTGGGTCGCCCAGATAACTTCTAAACTCCAAAAATACCTCATGAAACAGAGCGTTTTTGACACTTTGGGCAGAAGTGTGAACCTCGGTTCATCCAGTTTTCTCGAACGATTGCGCGTCCGCAACGCGGGCAGGGACGACCGGTCATGCCGTAGGCGTTCAAAGAGACTTCGAAGTAGCCTGACTGCCCATTCACATTCTTGTATTGCTCATCAAAACTGGTGCCACCAACTAGGACTGCTGCCGCCAAAATCTCTCTCACGTGCCCCAGTAATTCTTTGGTTTTAGGAAGTGTCAAGGTGTTTGCCGGTTGATCGTAATGAAGTTTTGCCCGCCAAAGCGCCTCGTCGGCGTAAATATTTCCAACCCCGCTCAAAACCCCCTGGTCTAACAGAATTTTTTTGATTCCGGCAGTTCTACTTCGAAGTTTTTTGATTACAGCGAGCTCATCGAAGTTTGGGTCTAGCGGGTCTCGAGCAATGTGTGTCACGGTAGATGGCAAATGCTCACCGTGGTCAACGGCAACCAGCTCATCGATCGCAAGCGAGCCAAAGATTCGCTGATCAACGAAACGAAGTTCAAGCTCTTTACCTTCGGAAGAGGTTGCGAAAAGGATCACTCTGGTCAGCTTGTCTGGCTCGCTGCCTGCTTCACGAACCAGCATTTGTCCGCTCATGCCGAGGTGCCCCACCATGGCAAGACCTTCACGGTCGAGTGGAATCCAAAGAAACTTGCCGCGTCGCGACATGTGCTTCAAAGTAGCGCCAGTCATAACATCGATGAAATCTTGAACCCCTGGCTGGTGGCGCTTCAGGCTGCGAACGTCTAGAACTTCCACCGCGGTGACTTTTGCATCGGTTAGGTATTCGGCTAGGCCGGCTCGAACCGTTTCTACTTCTGGTAGTTCGGGCATGTTAGGAAAGCTTAGTCAGGGCAGCCAGGGCAGCCTCAGTTTCGGCGTCGCGCTTGGATCTAGCCGAGCCAATAAAGACTTGGCCAGAAACCACGAGGCTGGCGGTGAAGGTGCGGTCGTGGTCGGGGCCGTCGTGAGTGATGGTGTAGACCGGCGCAGGAACTCCAAGTTTGGCGGCAAGTTCTTGCAACTTCGTTTTTGGTTCAGAAGCGTTGAGCAGTGCCTGAGGATCTGACAACAGCGGGAAGACCTGTGTGCGCACGAATTCGGTTGCGGCATCAATACCAGCCGAAGTGTATATCGCTCCGAGAACAGCTTCGAAGGCATCTGCCAAAAGATTGGCTTTGGTGCGACCGCCAGTTCGTTCCTCGCCAACACCCAGGCGCAGGTGTTCACCAAGTCCGAGCTTCTCGGCAAGTGGCGCAAGGGCCTTTGCCGAAACCACAGCGTTCTTGATTCGGCTTAGTTCCCCTTCGGCTAGGTCGGTGAACTTTTCCGTTATGTGTGCGGATACAACAAAACCCAGTACCGAGTCTCCAAGAAATTCGAGACGTTCGTTACTGGGTTGATTGCCGTTCTCGTAAGAATACGAGGTGTGGGTCAGTGCGAGTTCGAGTAGTGCTGGTTCGATGGTTACACCGAGCCGAGCCTCAAGCTCGCTAAGACTCATGTCTTTAGGCGTCAGCGACCTTGCGGCCCTTGTACTCCATGAATAGAGCGTTGCCGGCAGAGTCTTCTACAACCTTGGCGCGGTGAGGCAGGCTGTAGACGGTCTTGCCGTTAACAACGGTCTTCACTAGGGTCTGCTCTGCAGCTTTCCACTGTGAACGACGTGCGTGGGTACGTGCGCGGGATAGGCGGCGTTTTGGTACTGGCATTTTTTACTCCATTAAGTTCTTTAGGGCATTCCACCTCGGGTCAACCGGGGCTTCGTGCACATGCTGCGGGTCTTCTGACAATTTCGCTCCACAATCGGCGCATAGACCTTCACAGTCATTGCTACAGATTGGTTGAAACGGAAGTGATAGAACTACCGCGTCTCGGACTACCTGTTCCAGATCAATTGATTCATCAGAAATGATTAGGTCGTCTTCGTCTGTTAAAGAATAGGCGAAAAGCTCCTGAAATTCCACATCAACATCTAGTTTCAGTGGATCGAG
>JBJORE010000106.1:0-3209 GCA_046049565.1 Actinomycetota bacterium | reverse complement strand
TCCTCGCCTCCAGAGCTTCGCGACATCGAAGAGAAGATTGCCGGAGTTCGTGCAGCCAAGGAATTGGCAGTAGAAGACCAAGACTTCGACATCGCCAAGATCAAGCGTCAGGAAGAGAAGGAACTTCTCGCCGAGCGCGTGAAGTTGCAGGCTGGTTTCCAGAAGGGACACATCGTTCCAGAGGGAACCGTTGATGAAGGACTAATCGCTGAAGTTCTAGCGCAGTCGACCGGTATTCCAGTATTCAAGTTGACCGAGGAGGAGAGCGCCAAGCTTATCTTCATGGAAGACGAACTACACAAGCGCGTCATCGGCCAGGAAGACGCCATCAAGGCAGTTTCCAAGTCGGTTCGTCGCCAGCGTGCTGGCCTGAAGGACCCAAACCGTCCATCAGGTTCGTTCATCTTCGCCGGCCCTACCGGTGTTGGAAAGACCGAGCTAGCCAAGGCTTTGGCTCAGTTCCTATTCGACGACGAGAACGCCATGATTTCTCTAGACATGAGCGAATACTCGGAGAAGCACACCGTATCTCGTTTGTTCGGTGCTCCTCCAGGATTCGTGGGCTTCGAAGAGGGTGGCCAGCTAACCGAAAAGGTTCGCCGTAAGCCATTCTCGGTCGTACTGTTCGACGAAATCGAAAAGGCTCACCCAGACATCTTCAACTCGCTTCTTCAGATTCTTGAAGAAGGTCGTTTGACCGATGGCCAGGGTCGCATGGTCGACTTCAAGAACACCGTGATTATCATGACGACCAACCTTGGAACTCGCGACATCGCTCGCGGCACCATGGGCTTTGCGCTCGAGGGCGACGATGCGGGCGATTACGACCGCATGAAGGGCAAGGTCAACGAAGAGTTGAAGAAGCACTTCAAGCCTGAGTTCCTAAACCGTGTTGATGAGACCATCGTGTTCCCACAGCTAACCATGGTTGAGCTTGCACAGATCGTCGACCTGTTCATCGCCAAGCTTGGTACTCGCCTAGAAGAGCGCGACATGACCATCGAGGTTACCGAGGCTGCCAAGCAGCACCTAATCAAGATTGGTTACGACCCGGCTCTTGGAGCGCGTCCGCTTCGTCGTGCTGTTCAGCGCGAAATTGAGGACCGCCTCAGCGAGAAGATCATGCGCGGAGAGCTATCGAACTCCAGCCACATCGTGGTTGATTTGACCGACGGCGAATTCGTCTTCGATACCAAACAGAATGTTCCCGCTAGCATTTAGGTGTGAGCACTTCTAACTTCCACGTACGTCCGGCCACCGTGCTGGACGTTCGTGCTATCGCAGCTATGCGCATTCCGAACGAAGGTTCTGGTCGCAAGCTTTTGAAGTTGGAACTCGTTTCTCTTTTTGAAAAGGTGCCAGAGTTCTTGGTTGCCGTAAACGAAGCCGGCGAAATTGTTGGCGCTGGTGCTCTACACGTGATGTGGGAAGACCTCGCCGAAGTTCGCTCGCTCATTGTTCGCGACGACCAGCGCGGCAAGGGTGTTGGGCATCTAATCGTGGATTCGCTGCTTACCCGAGCCAAGAGCCTCGGTGTTGCTCGCGTTTTCTGTCTAACCTTCGAGACCGACTTTTTCGCAAAGCACGGCTTTGCCGAAATCTCCGATGTGCCGGTTGATGAGGAAACCTTCGCCGAACTGGTTCGCTCTAACGACGACGGTGTTGCTGAGTTCCTTGATCTTGCCCGAGTGAAGGAAAACACCCTAGGCAACACCAGAATGCTTGCCGTTATCTAAGCCATGAACCGCTACCGTCCTGCTCCTCACATCATCCGCCGACGTCGCATCGCACTTTTGGTGGTGTTAGCTCTCTTAGTTTGGGGAATCTGGGCTGGTGTTTCTGCCGTCATTGGGCTCTTTACCGGGGGCAGCAAGACAGCAACAGTCTCAGCCTGTGAAGCTGGAGTGGTTTCGGTTACCGCGTATGCAGGTGACGGAGAAAAACACCAAGACACATTCCCGAACGGGGTAAAGCCATACATCTGGTTCACTTTGGTGAATAACGGAAAGGTCGCCTGCAAATTCAACGCTGGTCCAGCCGTGCAGTTCTTCCGGATCAAAACGGGTGATCAGGTGATCTGGACTTCTGAACAGTGCGACCGCACTGGTTTGAAAGATGCCGAGGTTGTGCTGCAACCTGGCAAACCTCAAAGTTCACCGCCGGGACAATGGTTCCGTGTTTACTCAAGCGGTGGTGGTTGCGGTGAAGGCCAGGCACCGGCGTTTGTTGGAACTTACACTCTCACAGCCGAGGTCAACAAAGTTGTCTCGAGCAACGTGGAGACCTTCGAACTTCAGTAATTACCAGTTCAGGGCTAGCGCAAGTGCAGCCTTGACCGAGGTTACGCCCGAATCAACGGTTCGCACAAAGCCCAGTCTTGCGGCTTCGTTTTCACGAAGCTTGGCATTATTCACTTTGCGCACTTCGCCAGCCAACGAGATTTCCCCGAAGGCGGCTAGATTGTGAGCGATTGGTTTATCTTGTACAGCAGAGGCAATTGCCAAAGCTATGGCTAGATCGGCCGCAGGTTCGGTGAGTTTCACTCCACCGACGGTTGACACGTAGACATCCATTTCACCAACGCGAAGGCCAGCACGGCGTTCGAGCACGGCAAGCAACATGGCAACTCGAGAAGAGTCGACGCCGTTGGTAACTCGACGTGGATTTGGTGAAGAAGACTTCACAACCAGGGCTTGCACCTCGGCAATTAGTGCTCGCTTACCTTCCACGGTTACAGTTACGCAGGTTCCAGACACCGGAGTTTCTGGGCGAGACAGGAAAAGGCCAGAGGGGTCTGGTACTTCATTAATGCCGTCGCCGGTCATTTCGAAGCAGCCAACTTCGTCGGTTGGGCCGAAGCGGTTCTTTTGGCTGCGAACAAAGCGAAGCGCGGTTTGGCGGTCACCTTCGAAATGGCAAACCACGTCGACCAGGTGTTCGAGTGCACGAGGACCCGCAATGTTGCCATCCTTGGTTACGTGGCCCACCAAGATGATTGGAAGATTATTTTCCTTTGCAACGCGAATAAGGTTGCTGGCAACCTCACGGATCTGGCTCGGCATACCAGCAGCGCCATCGAGCTCAGCATGAGCGATGGTCTGAACCGAGTCAACGATGAGTAGCTGAGGTTCTACCTGAGCCACCTGCCCGAGCACGCTGGCTAGATCGGTTTCGGAGGCGAGATATAGGTTTGAATTGAGGGCGCCGGT
>JBJORE010000105.1:0-3235 GCA_046049565.1 Actinomycetota bacterium | reverse complement strand
TTGCCGTCGTGCATCTTGTTCACGCCGGCAATGTCGGTTACCGAGAAGTGAAGGTGGAAGCCCGAACCACCCTCATCAGACCATGGCTTACCCATGAAGGTTGCCACCTTGCCCTCGCGGTTGACTATGTCTTTGATGGCTGCCTTGAACATGAAGGTTCGGTCGGCCGCGTCTAAGGCATCGGAGTGCCAGAGGTTGATTTCGTACTGGGCAGGGCTGAACTCGTGGTTACCGGCGAAGACGCCGATGTTCATGCGGTCAAGCTGGCGGAGCAGGTTTAGGAAAGTTCCATCCGGGTCAACAATCGAACCGGTGGTGTAAACCTGTCCGGTGCGTTCGTGTTGGCGCTGGTAGCCGCCGTCCTCGGTTGCTTTGGCAATGTAGAACTCTAGTTCTGGGCCAACCACTGGCACTAGGCCAAGTTCGCTATAGCCGCGAATGACCTTCTGTAGCACCATGCGAGGCGAAAACATGTTTTCGGATTTGTCTGGATTAAGCGCATCGACAATCGCATAGGCAACACCTGGTTCCCATGGAAGTTCGGTGATGGTGTTTGGATCAATTTGGCTTACGAGGTCTTGAAGACCGTCGGCGGCAATGTTGCCGGCATCGAGCACTCCACCGCGAACGGTAGTGACCCAAACGCCTTGGCAAAAGGCAGGTCCGTTGTGCGCGGCTTTGTCGAGTTGACTTACCAGCACATCTTTAGAGCGTGGAATACCGAGAATGTCTGAATAGACGAATCGAAGAACATCGATATTGCGCTCGCGTAGTTCGTCGCGCAGTTTCGCTAGGTCGTGTCCCACAGCAACTCCTTCGTCGCAAGATTTCGTTAGGGCTCAAACGAATACTATTAGCCTAAGACTTAGCGTTGAAAATGAAACTGTCAAATCGTAACCTTTCGGTTACAAACTAAAAGTTAGGCTGTGGATTATGAAAGCACTTTTCATCCAACACGACCACATCTCCCCACCAGGGCCAGTGGCCGACCGACTTCGTCACCACGGGTTTGAGATCGTTGAGCAGTTAGTTGTGCCAGAAAGCTCGTTCCGCAACCCAAACGTGCACTTCGAGTTTCCCAACCTAGACGACTACGACCTGATCATTCCGCTCGGTGCTCCATGGGGCGCTTGGGACGACGGCTGCATTGGTAACTGGCTTCAGCCTGAGCTCGATTGGATTCGCACCGCGGTTGAGACCAACAAGCCGGTGCTCGGTATTTGCTTCGGCGGTCAACTGATTGCGCGAGCGATGGGTGGCTCGGTTGGCCGTGCCCCGAACTGCGAAATTGGTTGGAAGGACGTTTGGACCGATCGGCCTGAACTTGTTTCTAGCGGTCCATGGTTCCAGTTCCACTACGACCGCTGGGAGCTGCCACCCGGTGCCACTGAGATTGCTCGAAACCCGTTTGCGTCTCAAGCGTTCATTATGAACAAGTCGTTGGCGTTGCAGTTTCACCCAGAATTGATCGGTCCGGCCCTTCAGGGTTGGCTCGACTGGGACGGACGCGCGCTGGTTGAAAAAGACGGCCAAGACCCAGACGTGATGATGGCGCAAACCTACGCCTACGAAGAAGCCGCCACCGCGAGAACCTACTCGCTGATCGACGGCTTCCTACGCGATGTTGCAGGGCTAATTTAGCGAAGCGTTACCTTCACCGGCATGCGCTTGATTCCGTGCACGAAGTTTGAGCGCAGGTAGTCAATCGGCGCGGTCATCTCTACCTTGTCGATGCGTCCGATTAGGTCTTCGAACATCACGCGAAGCTCGATGCGAGCCAGAGCATTACCCAAACACATGTGCGCTCCGCCACGACCAAAGGTCATGTGTTCGTTTGGATTACGCAGTACGTCCATAGCATCGGCGCGGTCGAACACAGCTTCGTCGCGGTTTCCTGATGCGAAGAACGGAACAACCTTCTCGCCTTCGCGAATCTTTACGCCGCTAATTTCGGTGTCTTTGGTCGCGGTGCGACGGAAGTGGTAAACCGGGCTTGCGAAACGAAGAAACTCTTCAACCGCCCAAGGAATAAGCTCTGGGTCTTCCTGGAGAATCGCAAGCTGATCTGGGTTTTCAATCAGGTTGCGCATGGTGTGACTGATGGTGTGTCGAGTGGTTTCGTTTCCGGCCACAACCAGTAGCAAGAAGTTCGTGTGGAAGTCACGTTCGGTTAGCGGGATGCCATCAGACATTTCGCCATTCACCAGGACGGAAACCAGGTCGGTTCCATCTTTGCCACGACGTTCGCGAGCGAGGGCGTCGCCGTATTCAAAAACTTCAAGAGCGGCCGGCGACTTGAACGGAACGAGACGGTACTTCTCGCTCTCCGGGTCGCTGATCAAAACGTCGGCGTGTTCTGGGTCGTCGAAACCGATCATGCGGTTTCCCCACTCGATTAGCTGGCCGGAGTCTTCTTCTGGAACATCGAGTAGTTTCACAAGCACGTTGATTGGGAAGTCTGCAGATACTTCGGTGACGAAGTCGAACTCACCTTTGGCAAATGCGTTATCCAAGGTGGTTGCGGTTAGTCCGCGAAGGAAGGTTTCGTAACGTCCAACGGCTGCCGGAGTGAACTGTCCTTGCAGTAGGCGGCGAAGTGCGCGGTGACGCGAGCCATCGGTTTCCAATAGGGAGCGTCGAGCTTCTTCCTGCTCGGCATCTACTTCTTCAAGGTTGGTGAAACGCTCGGAGGTAAAGGTTTCAGAGTCGCGAAGCACTTTCACGATGTCGTGGTATTTCATCACGGAGTAGAAACCGCTGTTCGGGGCTTCTTCTTCGTTCCAGTGCACTGGTGATTCGTTACGAAGGGTTTTGAAGGCGTCCCATGGCGCGCCCTTTTCGAACAGGTCCAGGTCGGCGAGGTTGATCTTCTCCATCGAAGGCTCCTTGATTGTTTGGATACGAACAATCTAAACGCAAAAAGGCCTGAATCGCGAACATTGTTCGAATTGTTATTTAAAAGCGAAATTGTTTGGGAAAATTGAGTGTTCACTAGAACGAAGAAACCGAAAAGAGAAGTCATGGCTGGGGCACACACACTGCGCGAAACCGAACGTCACGTTGACGAACGCCTCGCCGGCATGGACATCGACTTCCAAGCAATGGCCGTAACCTCAAATTTGTTCCGCGCCGCATCGGCCGTTCGCAATCACCTTGAACGAAGCGTGCTGGCAGCCCACGATCTTTCCTGGTCGGCTTTCGTGGTTCTCTGGGTGGTTTGGATTTGGGAAAACAT
>JBJORE010000104.1:0-6431 GCA_046049565.1 Actinomycetota bacterium | reverse complement strand
AACTGTTTACAAACTTGAAACACTTTTGAACCACTTCCCGAAATCTTTCTTCGGTTTACTAAACACATGCACTCAATGATGCGTGTTTGTTTTCATGGAGAGAGGTAAACAAAATGGATCAGGGAAATACAGCATTCGTTCTGATTAGTGCCGCACTGGTACTACTTATGACGCCGGGACTTGCGTTCTTCTACGGCGGCATGGTGAAGGCTAAGTCGGTTGTGAGCATGATGATGCTCAGCTTTGGCTCGCTAGGCCTCATCGGCGTGCTTTGGGTTCTATACGGATATGCAATTGCGTTCGCAAATGCCGGTAGCGATACTTTCGTTGGCATCGACGGAGTTTTCGGCATCGACCTAAGCTACATCGGTCTTGCTGCGCAGGTTGAAGACGCCGCAGCACCATCCGGAGCCTACCCAACGCTCGCTTTCGTTGCTTTTCAAGCAACTTTCGCGATCATCACAGTAGCTCTTATTTCAGGAGCAATCGCCGACCGCGCAAAGTTTGGTGCGTGGATGGTTTTCGCTGGTATCTGGGCCACCGTGGTTTACTTTCCAGTGGCTAACTGGGTATTCAACTTCACTCTTACCGATGGAAAAATCACCGACGGTGGTTGGATCGTGAAGGACATCGGCGCCATCGACTTTGCTGGTGGTACTGCTGTGCACATCAACGCTGGTGCTGCAGGCTTGGCTCTAGCCATTGTTCTCGGCAAGCGTTTTGGCTTTAGCAAGGGAATCATGCAGCCACACAACGTGCCGCTAACGCTTCTAGGTACTGCACTTCTTTGGTTCGGATGGTTTGGCTTCAACGCTGGTTCCGAGGTTGCTGCCGACGGAATCGCCTCGCTTGCCTTCATCAACACCATGGCAGCTCCGGCAGCCGCAATGCTTGGATGGATCTTGATTGAGAAGTTGAAGCACGGCAAAGCCACTTCAATCGGAGCAGCTTCGGGCGCCGTAGCCGGCTTGGTTGCAATTACTCCTGCCTGTGCATCGCTAACTCCACTTTGGGCCATGGTTCTTGGTGTCCTTGCAGGTATCCTTTGTGCACTTGCAGTTGATCTAAAGTTCCAGTTTGGGTTCGACGACTCCTTGGACGTCGTTGGTATTCACCTCGTCGGCGGCATCGTTGGAACCCTCTTCATCGGCTTCTTCGGAACTGGTGTCGGTCTTCTTCAGACTGGTTCATGGAACCAACTGATTGCCCAGGCAATCGGAGCCTTCTCGGTACTGTTCTACAGTTTTATCGTTTCGCTAATCATTGGTTTCATCATCGAGAAGACCATTGGTTTCCGAGTCAAGGCTGAAGACGAAATCGCTGGCATCGACACCGTAGTTCACGGTGAAGAGGCTTACGCCTTCGGAGCAGACCGCGGCTAAAATCTAAATAGTTTCACTCCAATCGGAGGGGTCTTAACTGACCCCTCCTTTTGGCGTGATTAGGGAGAGAGACAAACTTGAGCGATACAACTATGTTCCTGATTTTCTGTGGAGCACTGGTGTTGTTTATGACGCCAGGTCTTGCCTTCTTCTATGGGGGACTTGTCCGCGCTTCCTCGGTTGTCTCGATGATGATGATGAGCTTCGGTTCTATCGGCCTAATTGGCATGCTCTGGGTACTCTACGGTTACGCCATCGCGTTCGCACGTCCAAACGATGCGAGTTTCCATGGCATTCCGGGCGTAATTGGAATCAGTCTTGACCAGATCGGACTGAGCCAATTAGTAGCCGTTCACAACACCAGCGACGGAGTAGATCTGGCATTTGCAGGCTTCCAAGGCACTTTTGCAATCATTACTGTTGCACTCATCTCTGGTGCCATTGCCGACCGTGCCAAATTTGGGTCATGGATGATCTTTGCTGGCCTTTGGGCAACTCTCGTTTACTTCCCAGCTGCCGGCTGGGTATTCAACTTCAAAATCCAAGATGGAGTTATCGTCGAGGGTGGCTGGCTTGTGAAAGACATCGGCTTGCTCGACTTCGCAGGTGGAACTGTTGTTGAAGTCGCATCCGGTGCATCTGCTCTAGCTCTCGCACTCGTGCTTGGTAAGCGGTTCGGTTTTCGCAAAGGAATGCATGCCCCCCAC
The DNA here is from genome assembly GCA_046049565.1 of Actinomycetota bacterium. Taxonomy (GTDB): domain Bacteria; phylum Actinomycetota; class Actinomycetes; order Actinomycetales; family Microbacteriaceae; genus Rhodoluna. Next base: position 4,342 of record JBJORE010000104.1, on the reverse strand, counting down.
AACGTTCCATTGACTCTAATTGGCGCCGGAATTCTATGGTTCGGCTGGTTTGGTTTCAATGCGGGTAGCGAATTGGCCGCCGACGGCACCGCAGCGCTTGCTTTCATTAATACTTTGGCTGCCGGTGTTGGAGGGCTCATCTCTTGGTCGCTTTATGAACGACTCGCTCATGGCAAGCCAACGGCGGTTGGAGCAGCTTCTGGCGCGGTATCGGGAATGGTTGCAATCACACCATCGTGCGCCTTCCTTAGTCCGGTTTGGGCCCTCGTACTCGGTGTTCTCGTTGGCGCCCTTTGTGGTTGGGCAATTGAGTGGAAATTCCTCTTGGGTTACGACGATTCGTTAGACGTAGTTGGCATCCACCTGGTTGGAGGAATCTTCGGAACACTTTTTATCGGGCTGGTCGGACAGGTTGGAACCACTTATGTTGGTCTACTTCAGACTGGAGATCCCACCCAGCTTGGTAAGCAAGCAATTGGTGTAGCAGTTGTGGGTCTTTATGCCTTCATCATTAGTTACGCACTGGGCTGGATTATTCAGAAAACCATCGGTTTCCGGGTGAAAAGCACCGATGAAATCGCCGGTGTAGACCTTATGGTTCATGGTGAAGCAGCCTATTCGGAGTCAGACCCAAGGTGGTCTTGGAAGCTCTAGGTGTTTGCAAATGCCCTAAAAATGGGTTAGCATTTTCAAGTTGCGTCTCGATGCAACATGCGGATGTGGCTCAGTTGGTAGAGCACAACCTTGCCAAGGTTGGGGTCGCGAGTTCGAATCTCGTCATCCGCTCACAGCAGCTGCTGTAACACGGTCTCCACCTCAAAGAAACAAAGACCCGGTCGTATGGCGCAGCGGTAGCGCACTTCCTTGACATGGAAGGGGTCACTGGTTCGATCCCAGTTACGACCACGAGACAATTCAAAAAATTGTCATACTGGGAAATGGGGAATTATGTTCAAAGCTCTTTTTGACTTCAAGTTTCAGACTCTAGTCACAAAGCAAGTTGTTGGCGTTGTATACGCCGTGATTGTTATCGCCCTAACTGTTGTGGCTCTAGTAGCAGGAGTTGCAATTCTTCCGGCGTTACCAGCGATTGCCGCTGCATGGTTCATTCTTGTTGTGTTGATTCGCGTCTCGCTTGAGGGAGTTGTGGCTCTAACTCAAATAGCTGAAAATACCAAGAAATAGTTAATTCAAAAGAATGTGAATGCCCCGAGATATTATCTCGGGGCATTCAAAGCATCTAGGCCTTTAGTTTTAGCTTCTTGGCAGTTGACGAAAGAGAAGCCTTGGCTGCCTTGGCGTCCTTGTTTAGCTCGGTTCCGTATGAGGGAATCATCTTTTTGAGTTCTTTTTCCCAAGACTTGAATTCAGCTGGGTAGGCCTTTTTCAGAACTTCAATCATGATATGTGCGCCGGTTGAGGCCCCTGGTGAAGCACCTAAAAGGCCTGCGATGCTTCCGTCTGCAGAAGAGACAACTTCGGTACCAAACTGTAGTATTCCGCCCTTCTTGGCGTCCTTCTTGATGACTTGCGCACGTTGCCCGGCGACGATTAGTTCCCAGTCTTTGGTGTTGGCATTTGGTACGAAGTCTTGAAGAGATTCGAACTTCTTTTTCTTGCTCTTTGTAACTTCTGTAATCAAGTACTTGATAAGCCCAAGGTTGCTGACTGCCACCGACAGGTAAGGGATGATGTTTGCGAATCGGACAGAAAGTGGAAGATCGAAGATGGAACCGAACTTTAGGAACTTGAAATTGAGACCCGCGTACGGACCAAATAGCAGGCTCGCTTTACCGTCGACAACGCGCGTATCTAGGTGCGGAACAGACATCGGGGGAGCGCCGACTGCAGCCTGGCTATAGACCTTCGCTTGATGTTGGGCAACAACATCTGGGTTCGTGGTTCTAAGGAAAGCGCCAGACACTGGGAAGGTTCCGTAGCCCTTAGCTTCCTTAATTCCAGACTTCTGGAGCATCTTCAAGGCCCAGCCGCCTGCGCCAACGAAAACAAACTTGGCAGTTGCTTGACCCGAACGGTGTTTCACGAGCCAGCCATCGTTTGTCTTTTTGAGGTTCTTGACTTCATTTCCAGTGTGAATCTCAACGCCAACAGTCTTTAGGTGGTCGATAAGTTGAGTTGTGATTGAGCCGAAGTCAACATCGGTGCCAGATTCGATTCGGGTGGCAGCGATCACATCGTCGCTTTTTCGACCTTCAATGAGTAATGGAGTCCACTTGGAAATTTGCTTGTGATCTTTGGAAAATTCAATCCCTGCGAAAAGCGGCTCGTTCTTCAGAGTTTCATAGCGCTGCTGCAGGTATGCAACATCCTTCTCACCCTTCACATAGGTCATGTGAGGAGTTGAGTGGATGAAAGTTTTTGGATCTCCAAGTATCTTTTTGTCTACAAGGTAAGCCCAGAGTTGACGAGAAAGCTGGAACTGCTCATTGATTTGGATTGCCTTACTAGGGTCCTTGGGATTTGGCATGTAGTTCAGTTCACAAAGAGCTGCGTGACCGGTACCGGCGTTGTTCCAGGGGTTCGAGCTCTCCTGGGCTACCTGATCAAGCCGTTCGAAAAGAGCAATTTTTAGATTGGGGGAAAGTTCTTTAAGGAGAGTGCCTAGTGTGGCACTCATTATGCCACCGCCAATTAGTACGACGTCGTAGTTTCTTTGTTGGGTCACAAAGTTCAGTTTACTCGGTGAAGATTAGGCTGGGATGCCTCCACCGACCAACATTCCGATGCCGTAAGTGACACCCATGGTGAGCAGAGAAACTAGGACATTTCGGATGATGGCGCGGAATGGTTTGGCTCCACCAATTTGGGCCGCGATGTAGCCGGTTAGGCCGAGGCTAAGGATTACAGCAACCACGGTAAATGGAATTCGCAGGTTCTCCCATGGTGTCGCTGTTGCTGTGAGTAACGGTAGTAGTGAACCAGCTGCGAATGCGCAAAAAGATGAGATTGCAGCGGCTCCGGGACTCACATGCTCGTTCTCGGCTATTCCTAGCTCTGCTTCCGCGTGAGCCTTTAGTGCATCTTTTTCGGTTAGCTCGGCAGCTACTGCTTTAGCCAATTTAGGGCTCATGCCTTTTTGTTCATAAAACCAAGCGAGTTCCCTAAGCTCAGCTTCAGGGTTTTCTCGCAGCTCTCTACGCTCTTTGGCAATGGCGGCAATTTCAGAATCTCTTTGGGCGCTGACAGATGTGTACTCACCACCTGCCATTGAGATAGAACCAGCAACCAAAGCGGCCACGCCGGCGACGAAGATTGCGTCGGGTTTTGCTCCGGCGCCGGCAACGCCGAAGATTAGACCGGCAGTAGAAACAATGCCATCGTTGGCTCCTAGAACTCCCGCACGGAGCCAGTTGAGCTTGTGCGCCATTGAAGATTTTTGGAACTCTTCTGTAGACAGGATTGCTCCTTCTACTTCGTAGGCGCTCTTGGGCTTTTTGGTCATGAGTCAACTTAACAGCAAAGAAACTCGTCTCTCTACTAAGGCACGCCTAATAGCGCACTGATTAGAATGGTCAAATGAGTGAATTGAAGATATCTGTTGATGGCGCTGCGCGTGAAGTTTCCGCCGACACAACAGGTTTCAATTTGTTCGAATCCAGAAGCATCGTTGCCCTTCGCGTCAATGGTGAACTAAAAGATCTTGCTTACACAGTCGTTTCTGGAGATGTCGTCGAGGGAATTGAAATAGCGTCTCCAGACGGTCTGAATATTCTTCGTCACTCAGCAGCTCACGTACTTGCGCAGGCAGTTCAGAACATTAATCCTGAAGCCAAATTGGGTATTGGTCCACCGATCAAGGACGGTTTTTACTACGACTTTGACGTTGAAAACCCTTTCACTCCTGACGATTTGCGCAAACTCGAAAAAGAGATGGACCGGATTATTCGATCGGGTCAACGCTTTGTTCGCCGGGTCACCAACTTTGAAGGGTAACTCAGATGCTGTTGGTGATGGTGTCGCGGAAGTTGGCGCAGGCGAACTAACCATTTACGACAACATCAATCCGCAAACTGGCGAGACCGTTTGGAAAGACTTGTGTCGGGGCCCACATCTTCCAAATACCAGGATGATTGGAAATGCTTATTCGCTTATGCGCTCTGCCGCAGCATACTGGCGGGGAAACGAAGCTAACAAACAGTTACAGCGCGTTTATGGAACCGCTTGGCCAACCAAGGACGAATTGAAGGCTCACCTTGAGCGTCTTGAAGAGGCAGCCAAGCGTGATCACCGTCGAATTGGTGCCGAACTTGATTTGTTCTCATTCCCCGAAGAAATCGGTTCAGGGCTTGCCGTTTTCCACCCAAAGGGTGGAATCATTCGT
>JBJORE010000103.1:0-5272 GCA_046049565.1 Actinomycetota bacterium | reverse complement strand
GACTTCGCAGTGCTTTGCGAACCGACCGCTGCCGTGATTGAAGGCGGTTGCAACGGAACCATGCGAGTAGTTGTTTCCTCGGCGGGAGTAAAGGCACACTCGGCCAGGCCTTGGATGGGCAAGAACGCCATCCATGAGCTAGCCGATGTCTTAGCTAGGTTGGAGCGCAACCAGCCGGAAACCGTTACCGTGGACGGATTGGATTACCGTGAAAGTTTAAACGCGGTGATGATATCCGGAGGAATTGCGACCAACGTAATTCCTGATTTGGGAACCGTCACCGTGAACTACCGTTTTGCTCCAAGTAAGTCTCTGGCAGATGCCGAACAGTATCTACGTTCATTCTTTGACGGCTTCGAGCTTGAGGTCACCGACGCATCGGCTGGTGCTCGTCCTGGTTTGGATTTGCCTGCCGCAAAGGCTTTCGTTGATTCGATTGGTGTTAATGCCAGGCCTAAATATGGCTGGACCGATGTTGCCCGCTTTAGTGCTCTTGGAATACCGGCCGTGAACTACGGACCAGGCGACCCAAATAAGGCGCATGCCGACGACGAGAGCGTTCCGGTTGGTCAGATTGAGGCTTGTTACCAAGGCCTCCGCAGCTGGCTCACAAAGTAACGATTCTCGACCATTCGGTAATTGCTGTCTCAGCACTCTGGGATAATAGATACAAGGCAAAGATGCCAGCAATACAAGGAGCAATTCAACAAATGGCAGTTCAAAAACCACGCGGTAATGATGGTCCAGTTGAAGTAGAACGCGACAGCCGAGGACAACTAATCCTTCGTCTACCTCTTGAAGGTGGCGGCCGTTTCGTAGCAGCGGTAAGCGAGCAGGAAGCGCAAGACCTCGTAGCTGCATTCAACGCGGTAATCAAGAAGTAACTAAAGCTAAAAACCCCCAACTCAAGCGGTTGGGGGTTTTCTTGTTTAAGTTCTTAGCCGCGCTTGCTGGCCATTAGCAGGCCATCACCAACCGTGGTCAAAGCGGTCACAAAGTTATCGTTCTGCGTGAAGAAACGAAGTGCGTCGCGGTAGGTGACTGTCGCGTCATCGCGCATGGCAGGGTCTGGAACTCGGTCGCGCCAGAGGGCGTGAGCGATAGCCACGACGCCGCCTGGTCTGAGTAGCCTGACTGCCTCGTGGAGTTGCTGTTCCAGGGTTTCTTTGTCGGCGTCCAAGAAAACCAGGTCATAGGCGGCGTCTGCCATATTCGACATAACTTCGATGGCGCGGCCAGAGATCACGCGAGTGCGATTGGCTGGGATGTCGGCATCCGCAAAAGCTTGTTTGGCTGCTGTCTGAAACTCAGGCTCGGTGTCGATCGAGGCCAAGACCGACTTGTCGGAAGCGCTAAGAAGCCAAAGCCCACTGACGCCTGCACCTGTTCCGGCCTCCACGATGGCTGTTGCACCCAGTGCGCTAGCGATGAAAGCTAGTTGAGCTCCGGTGGCCGGTGTAACGCACTCAATGCCAAGTTCATCGGCTCTGGCGCGAGCCTTGAGCAGTGAAACTGGTTCTTCGGTGAATTCTTCAACGAACTTCCAGCTTGAGATTTTGTCGACCATGCCTCAAGGATAAAGCCCTCGGTTGTTCAAATGCGGTAGCGGACTAGTAGCCTGTAAGGGTGTTTGGTCTAAGCGGCGAGAAGTTACTGATTCTCGGCATCATTGCAGTCATTGTGCTGGGCCCTGAGCGCTTGCCGGAATATGCCAAAGGCCTGGCAAATATCATCAAAAACCTTCGCAAGATGGCTGACGGAGCTAAGACTCAGCTAAAGGATGAACTTGGCCCAGAATACGAAGACCTAGACTGGCGCAAACTAGACCCTCGACAGTATGACCCTCGCCGAATTATTCGTGAAGCACTTACTGAAGACCTGAACTTTGCATCCGAAAAAGAGGCTTTGAAAGATGTGGCCGCGGTCGCCACGGGAGCGGCCGTGGTTGAGTATCTGAATGCTGGCGAGAAGCCGCCTTTTGATTCTGAGGCCACCTAGGCCATAGGTAGAGTTTTGCCTCTTAGGTCGAGTTTTACCTCGGCCATTTTTTTCGCCAAATTCTTGATGGCCACGGCTGCCGGATCGGTTGGGTTTTCTAAAACAACCGGCTTCCCCTGATCTGAGCCTTCGCGAAGCGTGACCGAAATCGGTACTTGGCCAAGCAGCCTGGACTCGAGATGTTTAGCCACCGCTTCGCCGCCTCCGTTTCCGAATATTTCTAAGCGCGTGCCATCTGGGTTTTCGAGCCAGGACATGTTTTCGATTACTCCGAAAACAGACTGTCCTGTCTGAACGCCCAGTGCTCCCGAACGAAGGGCGACCTCGGCAGCTGCAGTTTGGGGAGTGGTGATAACCAAGCTTCTGGCAGTAGGGAGGTTTTGGCCAAGGCTAATCGCAACATCGCCGGTGCCTGGTGGCATGTCGATAAGCAAGAAATCGAGTTGACCCCAGAAGACATCCTTCAGAAACTGTTCAACGGTTCGGTGAAGCATTGGTCCTCGCCAAGCGACCGCCTTTGAGCCATCCACGAACATGCCTATAGAGATCACCTTCACACCGAAGGCAATCGGAGGCAAAATCATTTCGTCAAGCTGAGTAGGTTTTTCGGTGATGCCCAGTTGGCCTGGAATTGAATAGCCGAAGATGTCTGCGTCAATTAGACCAACCGAAAAACCCTGCTCGGCCAAGGAGACGGCAAGGTTTGCGGTCAGAGTCGACTTACCAACTCCACCCTTTCCAGAGCCAACGAGGAAGACACGGGTGACACTATTTTCATCGAATGGGTTGGTGCGAGGAGCTCGGCCCGCTCTCAGTTTCTCTTTTAGTGCGTTTCGCTCGTCCTGGTTCATTGAAGTCAGATTCACTGTGAGACCAAGAGCCTGGACTGCCTCGTTGGCTGCCTTCTCGATTTGCTTGGCGGCGGGGCAGGTTGGAATCGTCAGTTTGATATCGATAGCTGAGCCAGTCAAGTCACCGACCATACCGAGTTCAGTTATTGGTCTGCGAAGTTCTGGGTCAATGACGCTAGCCAGCGCGGCTAGAGCCTCATTGCGTGAGGTCATTTGCCCTTAGGTTTGGTCTTTTTGGCAGGCTCACGAAGTTCTTCGAGAAGCTCTCGCATTAGATCGCGAAGCTCGTCTTTGACGAAATCTTTGGTAGCCATTTCTTCCATAGCCAGACGAAGCGCAACAACCTCACGAGCGAGGTACTCGGTGTCCGCAAGGTTCGGTTCTGAGCCAAAAGGATTAGCGGAGCCGCGTAGGAGGCCTGCATCGAGAGGATGAGGGTCAGAAGCGTGAAGTTGGTGAGTCTTGGGTCGAACTGAATGGTTTCCGGTGCAAACGTGTTCCACGCCAACCAGATGACACAAAAGACGGTCATACCGATTAGGAAGCCGCCGGTACCCATGGCACGAGCGAAGGCTTCCGAGGCGCGACCAAACTTTTCCTGGTCGATGTTCAGACGAGGAAAACGGGAACGTGTGCCGATTGGTGCATCTAGGCGGTCTTTTGACTTGCTCATTTGGTTCCCTCCTTGTCTTCCTCGGTTCGCCAGTCTTCAGGCAATAGGTGGTCTAGCACGTCGTCCACGGTGACCACACCAATTAGTTGCTGTTCTTCGTCCACGACTGGAAGAGCAACCAGGTTGTAGTTTGCGAAAGTGCGGTGAATAACCGAAATGTGGGTGTCCGGCTTGATCGGTTCAATGTCGGTATCCAATAGTGAGCCTAGACGCTCGTGTGGAGGATAGCGAAGCATTTTTTGGAAGTGAACTACGCCAAGGTAACGACCTGTAGCCACCTCGTAAGGCGGTAGGGTCACGAACACCGAAGCTGCCAACACGGGTGAAATTTCTTTACGACGAATAAGCGCCATAGCTTCGGCGACGGTTGCATCGGCGGCACAAATGATCGGCTCGGTCGTCATTAGACCACCGGCGGTGTACTCGTCATACTGCATCAGCATTCGAAGGTCGTCGGCTTCTTCTTCATCCATGAGCTCAAGAATCGCTTCGGAACGTTCCTTTGGAAGGTTTGCCATAAGGTCGGCCGCATCGTCTGGCTCCATGAGATCAAGAACTTCGGCAGCACGCTCGTCGTCGAGCTCTTCGATGATGTCGATCTGTTCTTCTTCTGGAAGTTCTTCAAGCACATCGGCCAAACGCTCGTCGTCGAGCTCTTCGGCAACCTCAACCATTCGGTCGTCAGGCAGATCCATCAGCGCGCTCGCAAGGTCGGCTGGACGCAGATCAGAGTAGCTGGCAATAAGAGCGGAAGCGTTGTGACCATCGTCGTTTGGATCTGATTCGATGATTTGATCCCAGGTCGCAAACATTGTCTCGCCACGTGCAAAAGGCGAGGCGGAAGTCTTTGGCTTGCGGAGGAAAAGTTCGCTTACGAACCAATCTTTCGACTTGGTCACTTCGATCGCAAGGTCTTCAATATTGGCTACGCTCGAGCCATCGGTCAAAGAAACGCGACGACCCAATATCTCAGCGATTACACGGACTTCGCGGCCACGCTGGGTGAAACGTCGAAGGTCGATGAGCCCCGTGGTAATTACCTGACCAGGCACAATTGAAGTCACTCGGGTGATCGGAACGAAGACGCGTCGACGTCCGGAAATTTCAATTAGTAGGCCAGTTGCTTTCGGTGAGCCGGCTTTACGGTACGCCACAAGAACGTCGATGACTTTTCCAACACGGTCTCCCGCGGGGTCAAAGACGCCACAGCCCACAAGACGGGCTACATAGACTCTGGTTACGCTCACCTAATCAACCTTAGAGGAGGCGGCGTGAGCATGCCAGAATAGGTATCTAAACAAAGGACTAACGAGTGGCAAAGAAAAGCGAACCGGCAGCAGGTGCCGAAATCATCGCCAAGTTCGATAACTATGAGGCTGCCGTTGAGCACGTTGAGAAATTGCTTGCCGGAAACTTTCCAGTGCGCCAGATCGCCATCGTTGGTCGTGGAGTAAGAACTGTTGAACGCACGCGTGGTCGCGTTAACTATGCACGAATCGCACTAACCGGAGCGATAAATGGAGCGCTTCTCGGTTTGATTTGGCACAGTCTGACCTCGGCCGACACATCGGTCGAAGGATTCACATCGACTGTTGTTACCTTTTTGGGAATGGGTGCGCTTGCCAACGTGATCCGTTTCACCCTGACTCGAAACAAGCGAACCTTCACCTCTCAGCAGCAATTGGTGGCCGACAGCTACGAGGTGCAGATCCCTCGCGACCTCAAGGCCGCTGCCGACGATGCTCTAGCC
>JBJORE010000102.1:0-3421 GCA_046049565.1 Actinomycetota bacterium | reverse complement strand
TTTGGATCGCTTCGAAGAAGCTCAAATCATCGATGATGTAACCTTTGCCAGGCTCTTCACCAATTCTCGAATCAAAACAAAAGGCCTTGCGAAATCCGCGATCGCCCGAGAACTTCGCGAAAAAGGTATTGATCAACTGCTGATCGAAGATGCACTGATTGAGTTGGATAGCGAAAGTGAACTAGCCAGGGCAACCGAACTTGCCGTCAATCGAGTTAGACGAATGTCTGGGCTAGAACGAGATCTTATTCAGCGCCGCCTAGGCGGGTTTTTAGCCCGGAAAGGGTATTCGGGTTCAATAGTTCAAAGTGCAACCCGTGCCGCGCTTCTGGAAGCGGTAAAATCGGAGGTCTAATGACTTCCACCGCAACTCGCACCTACCAGGTACGCACTTATGGCTGTGCCATGAACGTGCACGATTCAGAGCGCCTTTCCGGATTGCTCGAAGGTGCTGGCATGGTTCCGGTAACCGAAGGTGAAGTTGCCGATGTGGTGGTCTTCAATACCTGTGCTGTGCGTGAAAACGCCGACAACAAACTTTATGCAAACCTGGGTCAACTATTGCCTTCCAAGAAGGCGAACCCAAATATGCAGATAGCCGTTGGGGGTTGCCTTGCCCAGAAAGATAAGGCAACCATTCTCAAGAAAGCTCCTTGGGTCGATGCGGTTTTCGGAACTCACAACATAGGCTCTCTTCCAGCACTGCTCGAACGAGCCCGTTACAACCAAGAGGCGCAGGTTGAAATCGTCGAGAGCCTCGAGGCTTTCCCAAGTTCGCTTCCAACCAAGCGTGATTCCGCATACTCGGCTCTGGTTTCCATCTCGGTCGGCTGCAACAACACTTGCACCTTCTGCATCGTCCCAAGCCTTCGAGGTAAAGAACGCGATCGTCGACCGGGAGAAATCTTGGCTGAGATTGAAGCACTGGTGTCTGAGGGCGTTATTGAAATCACGCTTCTCGGTCAGAACGTGAATTCTTACGGTGTTGAGTTCGGCGACAAAGGTGCTTTTGCCAAGTTACTTCGCGCTGCCGGTCAAATCCAAGGTCTCGAGCGAATCCGTTTCACGAGTCCTCACCCAGCCGCATTTACCGACGACGTCATCGAAGCTATGGCAGAAACTCCAAATGTCATGCCGCAGCTGCACATGCCCCTGCAGTCGGGTAACGACAAAGTGCTAAAAGACATGCGTCGCAGCTATCGTCGCGACAAGTTCCTAGGAATCATCGATCGCGTTCGCAAAGCGATTCCAGATGCCGCCATCTCTACCGACATCATCGTCGGTTTCCCTGGTGAGACCGAAGAAGAATTCCTAGACACGGTAAAGATGGTTGAAGAAGCTCGCTTTGCGGCTTCTTACACGTTCCAATACTCCAAACGTCCTGGAACACCTGCAGCAACAATGCCAGACCAGCTTTCCAAAGAGGTTGTGCAAGACCGCTTCGAACGCTTACTTGCGATTGCTAATGATGTTGCTTGGCAAGAGAACAAAAAGCAGATTGGCAAAGTCGTCGAAGTTCTGGTTGCCAATGACGGCCGCAAAGACGATGCCACTGGTCGACTAACGGGGCGAGCCCGAGACAACCGGTTGGTTCACTTCTCACTTCCAGATGGTGTGAAGCGTCCTCGACCTGGCGATTTGGTTACCGTCACCGTTTCTGAAGCGGCACCATATCACCTGCTTGCCGACCCAAAGACTTCGGCTGAAATATCGGTCCGCCGCACCATCGGTGGCGACGCTTTTGAACGTCTGAACGAAGAAGCGGAAACCAAGCGCATCGCGCTTTCGATTACACCGATCAAATGACCAAACTGATTGCGGTTGTTGGCCCTACCGGAACCGGCAAAAGTGATGCTGGCATCGCTATTGCAAAACACATAGAGGCCATCGGCGGTAGAGCCGAGATTATCAACAGCGATTCCATGCAGTTCTACCGAGGTATGGACATTGGTACCGCAAAGCTCTCGCTAGATGAGCGCGCTGGAATTCCTCATCATCTCCTCGACTGGTTAGAGATCACCGATGAATCCACCGCGGCCGAATATCAACCGGTGGCAAGGGCCAAGATTTTGGAATTGCAGGAAGCAGGCATCACGCCGATTTTGGTGGGTGGCTCGATGCTCTACATTGCCTCCGTTTTAAACGAATTCGGTTTCGCGGCGAGGGATGAAACCATTCGTTCCGAACTTGAGGCCGAATTAGTTCAGGTGGGGGAGAGCGAGCTTTACCGCAAGCTTCAAGCTCTCGCTCCAGACACGGCCAGCCGCATAGACCCTAAGAACGGTCGCCGAATCGTTCGAGCGCTAGAGGTTGTCACTATTACTGGTGAAGACTTTGCAGCAAAACTTCCTGATCTCAACGAATCCTGGCAGCCTGTTCTAGAAATCGGACTGAACTCAGATCGAGCACATCTCGTGAACCGCTTGGACCAGCGAGCTGCCAAGATGTGGGAGAAAGGTATCTTGCGCGAGGCCGAGAGCCTGATTCCGCTGGGTGTTCGAGATGGCAAGACGTCATCTCACGCAATTGGCTACGCACAGGCTTTGGCGCAGTTGGACGGTGAGCTCACCGAGAAGCAGGCTATCGAGGAAACGGCCCGACTTACTTCTCGCTATGCGCGGCGTCAAATGTCTTGGTTCCGCCGCGATCCAAGAATCAATTGGTTTGATTACCAGGATGAACAACTAATGCCAGGCATCCTGAAGGTCGTAGATAAGTTCCTTAGCGAATAGGCTGGTTTCATGGCAAGCATTATCGAGTTCACCAAGGGTCACGGCACAGGAAACGACTTCGTGCTGATTCATGACACCGATGGTTCGATGAAGTTCACGCCTAAACAAGTGGCCAAATTGTGTGACCGACACTTTGGAATCGGCGCCGACGGGTTCATTCGCGTGGTTGAAAGCAAGAATCTCCCGGAAGGCCGCACACTTCTTGAGGAGAACCCCGAAGCCACGTGGTTTATGGATTATTACAACGCCGACGGATCTGTTGCCGAGATGTGTGGCAACGGGGTTCGCGTTTTCGCAAGATACCTAATCGAAAAAGGTTTGGTAACTGTCAGCAATGGTGAAACCCTGACCGTTGGAACTCGCGCCGGGGTTCGTGATGTGCAGCCAAATCGAGCTGGCTTTGCAGTTGACATGGGTCGTTGGAAATTGGAAGACGAAGTAATTGTTCACGCTCACCAATTACCTGTCGGTCGTCCCGGGCAGGGCGTAAATGTTGGCAACCCACATGTTGTGGTGGCGCTTGCTTCAACCGAAGAATTGAAAAATCTTGACCTAACTCAGGCTCCAAAGTTCGAGCCTGCTCCGGCAAATGGAGCGAATGTTGAGTTTGTGGTTCCGGCCGACCCGATGGTGGTCGAAGGCGTGGGGTCGATCGACATGCGCGTCTTTGAGCGAGGAGTTGGCGAAAC
>JBJORE010000101.1:0-3458 GCA_046049565.1 Actinomycetota bacterium | reverse complement strand
GCGCTCAAAGTCAACCGATTGCAAAGCCTTGAGTGCTTTGGGGTGGTTGAGCTTTAGGAACATCCGAGTGGTGTTGGCTTTGCGCTCGAATTCGAGGTTCACCTTGCCGCAACTAAAACCGAACACGGTAAGCGCGACGTCGGCTTCTTCTGGCTTCACCTTGGTTACGTAACCGCGGTCTTCAATCTTCACTAGTTCACGAAGATTTTCCCTGCGCTGCCAAATCTGGAAACAGGTTTTCAGATTGTTCTTCTTACTAATCAGGGTATGGGTGTCGTCCACGTAATCGATTGCCAGGTCTTCATCTAGGACGAGGTGGAAGCGACGATCGAGACGATTGATGACTGACCATTTCCTCCACGAGCGCGGCACGATGAACGCGATGTACTCGGAATTATTGGCGGCTTGGTTAAAGAAGGGGATGCTGAGCGAGTTGTTTCGACCAAACGGCGGGTTTGAAATTGTAACCGCGTTGGTTAGTTTCAGGTTTGTTGAAAGGTAATCGGCTTTGCCAACTTCGCCATGCTTTGGTTCGATGTCAACGCTGAGAACCTTGTTGGCTCCAGCCGCTTTAGCGGCTTCAACGAAGGCGCCGGTGCCTCCGGCCGGTTCGAGCACTGTTCGGGAAGAAAAGTCGGGAACCAGGTGTTTCACCTTAGAGACCAGTTCGCTGGCCAATTCCCTCGGGGTGTAGTACTGCTCCTTGCCGGTTACTCGGCGGTTGCCAAGTTTGGCACGCGAAGTTACAACCGACTTAGGGGACATGTATCTAGGCTAGCAAGGTAGGAGAATCCGTGACTAAATCATCTGAGCCAGAGCTCGTAATCAGCGCCAAAGGTTTACGTAAAACCTATGGCGATTTTGTCGCCGTAGCCGGCATCGATTTTGAAGTAAAGCGCGGTGAAGCATTCGGTTTGCTGGGTCCAAACGGAGCCGGTAAATCGACCACCATGCGCATGATCACGTCTACGCTTCAGCGCACATCCGGTGAATTACAAATTCTTGGCAAAGACCCAGACAAGTCTGGTCCGGAAATCCGCGCTCACTTAGGCGTGGTACCCCAACAAGACAACCTCGACCGCCAGCTGACCGTTTGGGAAAACATCTTGGTCTACGGTCGCTACTTTGGCCTAAGCCGCAAGTTCCTCAAGGGCAAGATCGAGGAGTTGCTCGCCTTCGCTCAGCTTGAAGAGAAGCGAAACGTGAAGAGCGAAGAGCTTTCTGGCGGTATGAAGCGCCGCCTAACGATTGCTCGCGGACTCGTCAACGAGCCGGAGATTTTGCTGCTCGACGAACCAACCACCGGTCTCGACCCGCAGGCCCGCCACGTGCTCTGGGACCGACTATTCCGACTCAAGGAACTTGGTGTGACCCTGGTACTAACCACCCACTACATGGACGAAGCGGAACAACTCTGCGACCGCCTTATCGTGATGGATAAGGGTCAGATCATGGCCGAGGGTTCACCAGCAGAACTCATCAAGCAGTATTCGAGCAAAGAGGTGCTCGAGGTTCGTTTCGGTTCCAGCGGTAACGCCGAAGCTGCCAAGAAATTACAAAAAGTTGGCGATCGCCTCGAAGTTCTTCCCGACCGCATTCTCGTTTACACCGAAAACGGCGAGAAGGTTTTGGAGCAAATCACCAAACTTGGTCTCGAACCAATCACCTCTCTGGTTCGTCGTAGTTCCCTAGAAGATGTGTTCCTCAGACTCACCGGAAGAACTCTGGTCGATTAATGTCAGAGATTTTCGCTAACTGGCAGGGTGCGTCCAAACTGGTCGACCCCGCCAAGCCTGCGCGCTGGGGAGCCTATTACGTTGCCCTGGCTCGCGGCCGTGAATCGTTTAAATGGTGGGCTCCGATGCTTGCCTACGGAGTCGGCCACCCGGCTCTCTACCTGCTCAGCATTGGCGTGGGTCTTGGCTCTTTGGTTAGCGCAAACGTGGGCCTAGTCGACGGCGTTAGCTACCTCACATTTCTAGCCCCGGCACTGTTGATGGCTTCGGCTCTACAAGCGGCCGTGGACGAAACCTCGTTCGTGGTGCTTCAAGGATTTGTTTGGGAAAAAGGTTTCTTCGCCATGAACCAGACCGCAATCAACGGTCGACAGATTGCCAGCGGGTTGATGCTCTACGCGGCATTCCGAGTCTTATGGAACTCACTTCTCTATGCCTTCTTCCTGGTGCTTTTTGGTGCCATGGATTGGTCTGATATCCCTGGGCAATTGCTACTAGCTGAGTGTGTTGGCATCCCATTTGGTTTTGCTTTCATGGCCTATGCCGCCTTCATCAAGGAAGAAAGTGACCTGCTGATCTTGGTTATGCGCTTCATCGTGGCGCCAATGTTTATGTTCTCTGGAACCTTCTACGAACTAAAGAACATGCCAGAACTGGTTCAAAACATTGCTTGGGTTTCACCACTCTGGCACGGAACCGAACTCGCTAGAAGCTGGAGTTACGGTTCCAGCGATCCCTACACTCTCGCTCACATACTCTTCCTAGCCGGACTCGGACTTGTCGGAGCTGCATTTGCCTACCCTCAGTTCATGAAGAGGTTGGCTAAATGAGTTTCACTAACGCGGCCATTGCACTCGCCGAGAGACGTGCCAACAAAATGGGTGCCAGCATTTTCGCCGGACGCCCGCTAGCGGTAGCGACTAGAAACCTTCGCGCTCTGAAATCGTTCAGCGGCCTAACTTTCATCGCGGGATTTGTTGAACCCGTGCTGTTCCTAATCGCTTTCGGTTATGGCGTTGGTGGCATGGTTGGAAACATCACCGACAACAACGGTGAGACCATTTCCTATGCCGCCTACATCATGCCTGCTCTACTGGCCACTAGCGCAATGAACGGAGCAATCTTCGACAGCACCTGGAACGTTTACTTTAAGATGCAGTTCGCCAAGCTGTATGAGGGAATGCTGGCAACCAGCCTTGGAACGCTGGATGTTGCACTCGGTGAAATCGGTTGGGCTATGTTCCGCGGAATGATTTACGGAATTGGTTTCGTCACCGTGGTTGGAAGTTTGGGTCTGGTGCCTTCTGTTGGTGGAGCGATCATGTCGGTGTTGGCTGCCACTATCGTTGCCTTCGCGTTTGCCGCTGTTGGTATGGGCATCACCAGTTATGTGAAGAGTTTTCAGCAGCTCGATATGGTCAGCTTCTTCTTGCTACCGATGTTCCTGTTCTCTGGAACCCTGTTCCCGCTCACCATCTTCCCAACTTGGGCACAGTGGTTGATCCAGGCACTACCGCTTAGGCAGGCAATCGAACTGGTTCGAGACTGTATGAACCTTCAGTTCAGCTGGGCTCTAGTCGGCCACCTTGCCTACTTCGCAGTAATGATAATCGGCGGGCTGTATTTCACAACCCGCCGACTAACTGCTTTGTTCTTGCGCTAGTTACTTAGAGACCACAATCGGTCCGAGTACCGCGAGTGAAATGTTCAGGATGGTTAGAC
>JBJORE010000100.1:0-3505 GCA_046049565.1 Actinomycetota bacterium | reverse complement strand
ATCTTGGCTCCAGGCAAGAACGCAAGCGTTACGTCGTCAAGGATCACCTTGTCGCCGTGCGCCTTACGCGCCTTGATCATTTGGTAAATAAATTCAGCCATGAAAATGCCCTCTGCCGATAGATGTTTTGCTTTGGATAAGTTTATCCTGCGAGAGTCTTCGGCAGAGGGCAAGTGCCAGGCGTAGCTTGAGGGGGGAGGTCTACGCCTGGGGTCTATTTGGCGAGCTCTAGCTCTTTTTCTTCCGCTTCTTCGGTTTCCGGTCTGTCAACCTCCGGATCAGGTAAGTCAGCGGCTTCGCGAACCAACACGGTTCTAGTGAATGCCGAGTTACCCCAGCAAAGGTCGTGACCCATAGAGTCGGCTTCGATTTCTACCGAAGTTCCGGCGCGCTCGCCGTTATCCCAATCTCGAACGCGAAGTTTTCCGGTGACCAGGATTCGTTCACCCTTTGAAATTGAACCGGCGACATTTATTGCAAGCTGACGGAATGCGGTCACGGTGAACCAGTTAGTTTCTCCATCGATCCATTTGTTGAGAGCTCGATCAAACTTGCGATGTGATGCCGCGAGGCGGAACGAGGTGATTGGCAGGCCGTCCTGGGTTACCAGGTGACGAGGAGTTGTGGCAACCAACCCTGCCACGGTTACAAGTTCTGACATTTCTTCCTTCCATTGGAAAGCAGTGCGCTTTACCTGAAAGAAAGTTTCTGCGAGAAATGACTTTGAAAACGAACGAGTTTAAATCTGTGGAAAACTACTTCGCAAACGCCATGAAGGCCTTGCGAACCTTGGCCATCTTCGGCGCTACAACAGCGTTGCAGTAGCCCTGGTTAGGGTTCTTAGCGAAGAAATCCTGGTGGTATTCCTCAGCCTCCCAGAAGGTTTCCGCTGGTGTAATGACCGTGACCAGTTCGCCTTCCCAAAGGTCTTTGGCGCGCTCGAGTGCGGCCTCGAACTCGGCCTTCTCCCCCTCGGTACGATAAAACAATTCGGAGCGGTACTGGGTACCAATATCGTTGCCCTGGCGATTGAGTTGACGAGGGTCGTGCAGGGTGAAGAAAATATCGAGGATGGTGTCAGCTGCGATTTCGTCCTCGTTAAAAAAGACTTCAGCCACTTCCGCGTGATTGGTAAGGCCAGTGCAGACTGCCTCGTAACTTGGGTTGTCAACGTTGCCGCCCATGTAACCGCAAACGACATCGGAGACGCCCTTGAACTGCATAAACGCGCTATCGAGACACCAAAAACAGCCACCGGCCAAAACAAAACTCTTCATGTCTCTAGCCTAGAGTGAGACCATGAACTACGTTGCCGCAGATAACCGCTATGAGATCACCAAAACTCGCCGCGTTGGACACAGCGGCCTAATCCTTCCCGAGGTTTCGCTGGGGCTCTGGCACAACTTTGGATCTGTGGACGACTTTGCGAACCAGAAGGCGATTTTGCACCGCGCATTCGACCTCGGCGTTTTCCACTTCGATCTAGCAAACAACTATGGGCCAGTTCCCGGCAGTGCCGAGACTAACTTCGGGCAACACCTGCGCGACGGGCTTGCGAAATACCGCGACGAACTAATCATCTCCACCAAAGCTGGCTATGACATGTGGCCAGGACCATTCGGCGAATGGGGATCTCGCAAATACTTAACGGCTTCATTAGACCAGAGCCTAAAGCGCATGGGACTTGACTATGTAGATATCTTCTATTCCCACCGGTTTGACCCAAACACTCCGCTTGAAGAAACCATGGGAGCCTTGGCAAAGGCTGTTCACGATGGCAAAGCTCTCTACGTTGGAATCTCAAGTTACTCACCTGCCGACACTGCCCAAGCCAAGCAAATTTTGGACGATTTAGGTGTGCCGCTCACCATTCACCAGCCACGCTATTCCATGTTCGACCGCACGCCGGAAAACGGTTTACTGACTGAGTTGGAACGAATCAACGTTGGAGCGATTGTCTTCAGCCCCCTAGCGCAGGGCTTGCTAACCGACCGTTATTTCAAGGGTGTGCCGGCGGGTTCAAGAGCGTCAAAGGAAGTCTTCCTTCACAAAAATCAAGTAAGTGAGCAGTACCTTGAAAACGCCTTAGCGCTTAATGAAATAGCAGCCTCTCGTGGACAAACATTGGCTCAGCTGGCTTTGAGTTGGGTGCTCCGACACGGGATTGTTTCTTCTGCCCTGATTGGTGCAAGTTCTGTTGAACAACTTGAGGTCAATCTAAAGGCAGTTGGCACGAGTGCCTTCACATCAGCTGAACTTGCCGCCATCGATATGTTGGCGATTCACGGTCTCGCTTAGCGAACTACCATTCCGATACCCTGCGGAACTGCCCTTACCCATTCGCTAGCCGGTAGATCAACGCGCTTGTAATCAGAATCGGGAGTCTGGGCATACATGGTTGTTGAGCCACCGCCATCGAGCATGATGGCCTGAGTAGCTCCGAGCTCTTTCAGCCAAGTTGCCAATTGGTGAACGGTTGAACCACCCAGACGGAAGCGGTTGAAAACATCGGCAGAGTTGCGCACACCCATGGTGGTTGTGGCGAACCAAACATCACCGTTCTCGTTCCAGCCCATTGCGTTTCTAGGTCTGATGTCTTCCAACGCTGGCGAACAGCGAGCCACAATCACGCCGTTGATCATCAAGTTTTGACGGTTTCCAAAAGCCGAAAAAAGTGGCAGTTCCTTCTTGATTTTGTAGTCGTTTGAGATCTTTAACTTGCTACCGACTTTTAAGTCTTGGACAAGCTTGGCGGAAGTAGAACCAAACTGCAGAACCAATTCGTCAGCTTTTACATTCACAGCCTTACCGTCTGGGTAAACCGCCTGGACCACACCAGCCAGGTTAGTGATTACCGTTGCAGCCAGTTTCGATGTGGTTGGGTAGAGCTCGCTAGTGAACAAGACGGCACCTTTGCTGATGCGAGCGCCTCTGTGGTTTACGGCACGGATATCGATAACTTCTTCATTTGGCAGCGTGATGGTGCCCGCTGGCGAAAGCTCGGTGCGCAAGAACTTAGTTGTTTTAGCGTTCTTCGGTTTGAAATACTCAATGCGATCGCCAACCTTGAGGGCCTTGAGGCGCTCAACTCCCAAACCATTGGCGACAAAGACATAATCTCCGTCGGTCGAAGGAATCTTGAATGATGTTTTTGGGCCGACATTAGTAACCACGCCAGCTTCAACGGTAACGACGTATGTGATCGCAGGCAGGCCAACAGTTGTTTTCAGGCTGTTGTAGGCGCCAATTGAATCAGTGGCAAGGTAACGAAGGTTTAGCCCCTGGGTGGAGATTTTCTTCTTGCCATTTACCTTCAGATAGGAAGCTCCCTGCAAACCGGTTCGATCGTTTGCTTTTTCTTCAACCACACCGACAACTTCTGTGGCTTCAACTGGCGAATAAACCAAATCATTTTTATGGATCATCGCGCTGTAGAGCAGATTTGAGCCGCGAAGGTGGAAGAAATCTCCATTTACGTAGGCAACCGCATTGATTTTCTTTGCCA
>JBJORE010000099.1:0-3646 GCA_046049565.1 Actinomycetota bacterium | reverse complement strand
TGAGATAACACCGGCACGAACGGCTGCAGTGTTTCCTCCGATGCCAGCGACCTTGCCAACGATGTGTGCTGGAACTGCGATGTCTACCACTGTCTTCCAGTCAGCAATCGGCTGATCGAACTGCAGAGTGATGTTGTTTTCACCAGCTTTGGTTGCGCCCACAATTGAAGCGCCAGCAAGACTCGAGCCGAAGTGAATTGAACCGAACGATTTCACTTTAGCTGCGAAGACCGCGAGGGCAAGATCGGTGGAATCTAGTTTCGAACCGTCGCTCCAAACGGCTGCCTTGCCAAATGTGTACCGAACCGTGAATGGGCTTGCCTTGACAACTTTCACAGTTCCAAAACTTGCGTTTGGAACTAGTTCACCGGTCTTATCGACCTCATAAAAGTTTTGACTTGTTAGAACAGCGATGTCGCTGGCAATTTTGTTTACTTGGGAGGCGGCAACGTCGGCGTTGAGAGTGTCGATTGCTCCAACCTGAGCGATCGTCACGTGCGAATTTGGAACCACGGAATCGGCTGGTGAACACCCGGTTAGAGAAAGTGCAACCAGCATTGATGCTGCGACGAGAGAAATAAGGCGCTTCAAAACACTCCAAACGGGAAACTACTTCAAGGTTACCGTGCTTTGCTGTGAGAACCATTAGTAGAGAATGGTTCTATGTGGGATCTGTTCGTCATTGGTTTTATGGCTGGTTTAGCGCTGGCCATCCCAGTCGGACCCATGGCAATCATGTTGATAAACACCACCATTTCACGCGGAGTACGTCATGGAGTCGTTGGTGCTCTGGGAATGGCGACAGTGGACGGCGCCTATGCGCTGGCGGTATTCGTCGTCGGCGGTTTAATTGCTTCGGCACTAACCTCACTGAAGCTCGTTTTCGGCCTAGTTGGTGCAGCTATCTTGTTAATCCTCGGTATTCAAACCGCCTACAAGAACTTGAAGTTACTGCGTTCGAGCGATGCGGTTATCGGGAAAACGGCAGATGCCGGTTCGGTGGCTAAAACCTTTGGCATCTTTGTGGCAGCAACGGTGGTTAATGCCCCTACCGCTCTCTACTTTCTGGCCATCGCACCGAATGTGGCCAACATGGGTTATGCACTCACTTTCGAAAATGTGGCCATATTCGTCCTTGCCGTTTTTGTTGGTTCGCTGATCTGGCAAGAATCTTTAGTCTTTGCTGGGCTAGCTATTCGCGGAATTACAACAAATCGTTTCCGCGCTTGGATCGGACTCGTGGGCGGGCTTCTAATTGTTGCCTTGGCAATTTCTATAGGAGTTAGAGCATTTTGGAGCTAAAGCGCCGCATCGATCTAGAACTCTGGTTGGTCTTCGGGCTTAGCCTAGGAAAATCGGCCATTTATTCGGTACTGGCGTTCCTTTCAGCAATCACTGCCCCAGTTGGTTTGGGTGGTTCGTCGACCACGATCAATCAAAGCGTTGACCCGAGGCAGTGGCTGGATTTCAGTTATCAGGTTGCTGGAATCATGTTCCAGCTAGTTCCAGTGGCTCTAACTTTATTTTTAGTTGGACGTGGCGCACTGACCAAATTCGGCATAACTAAGACCAAATTGGCAAAACAACTCGGCGTTGGTTTTGCGATAGCTGCCGGCATCGGAATTCCAGGTCTTGGGCTCTATCTAGGCGCGCGAGCACTTGGGCTATCGGCGAGAGTGGTGCCTAACGATATCAACGAATTTTGGTGGACGGCTCCGGTACTTCTCCTCGCGGCCGCAGCGGCAAGCATTCTTGAAGAAGGAATTATGGTGGGCTATCTGTTCCACCGACTCCGCGAGCGCGGTGTGAGCGACAACAAGATTATTTTGATTAGCGCTGTTATTCGAGGTAGCTACCACCTCTACCAAGGCATCGGTGGCTTGGTAGGAAATATCATCATGGGTTTGGCTTTTGGTTACTGGTACAAACGCACCGGTAAATTAGTGCCCCTACTTTTCGCACATTTCCTAATCGACGCGGTTGTATTTGTTGGCTACGCCTGGGCAAGCACCTGGTTGCCGTTAAACTAAAAGCACTTAACTCTTTGCAGGGAAAGCCGGTGCGAATCCGGCGCTGACCCGCAACCGTAACTGGGAAACCAGAAGTCGGATTGCCTGCCCAGAGCTAGTACTCTCAATCAACCGTCGAGGACTGCGGCTGCAGAGTCAGGTGCCTTGCTGGCGCCTGTCTTCGCACACGCACATTCGATATCGCGAAGGAAAAACTTGAATCTCCTAAAGCCTTTCGGGCTATTTCTATTTCTTCTATTTTTCGCTGGATGCACCACAGCGACACCGACCCCAAGCGCAAAGGCTAGTTGGATTGAAGGTGCCTGCAGTCTGGAGACACCCGGAGTTTCTCTTTCGATTGATTACCTGGGCGAGGTTACTACCCACTGCGCTTTGGGATTCGATGGCAATGGTTGGGGGTTATTCAAAGCCGCTGGCTTCGATGTAAAGGGAACAGCGAAGTACCCAACTGCGTTCGCGTGTCAGATCGACGGAGAGCCGGCTAATGCCAAATGTGACGACTCAGAGACCTCGGGCGCCTATTGGGGCTATTACCTTGCCAAGGATGGCACTTGGGGTTACGCAACAACTGGTGCCGCCGATCACAAATCGGTTTGTGGAACCCACGAAGGCTGGGTCTACATGGAGACCGATAAGACTCCCCTGTACCTCCCAAAACCCTCCGAGTTTGCCTGCAACTAGGACGAATTGACCCAAATAAAACTCGCCATTCTGAGGCAATACCTGTTACTGGCATTGTTCGTGGTTTTGGTGCGGGTCGCATTCCGACTGATCTTTGGCGGTTTTTCGCTTGAGGGTGCAACTCTCGCTGCCATCGAAGGTGGGAAGCTTGCGCTCTGGGTGCTCGGCTTTGGAGTTCTGAACATTTTGGTTGACTTTCGAACACTTTTGAAGAAATCTCCCAAATTCCTTCGACCAATAAACACTGCTCTCGGAATTGCACTTAGCCTTGCCCCCGAAGTTGCCCAAAGCTTTTCGCGCGTCAAGCGAGCTTCGTCTTGGCGAGCCCATCGTAGAGGCATACGATTCGTACGTTCAGTAATCGTCCCTGTTGTTTCAAACGCTATCGATCAATCAATCACGCTTGCCGAATCTATGGAGTCGAGAGGCTTCGGCAAGAACCTAAACCCGGCAACAGGATCGATTGAGCTCAAGAATTTAAACTTTGCCCATCAATCGAATCGAGTAATTCTGAGTGGTGTTTCGATTTCGATTCCCGCCGGCCAGTTCACTCTGATTACCGGCAATACCGGAAGTGGTAAAAGTACTCTTCTGCGAGTAATTCAAGCTAGGAAGTGGTAAAAGTACTCTTCTGCGAGTAATTCAAGCTAAGACGCCTGGTGTTGGTTTTGTGAATAGTTTCCGAGAGCTGGCTTTGTAGCTAGTACCGTTTTTGATGAACTGGCGTTTGCCTTAGTTCAGCAGGGCGTTGATGGCGACGTTTTGACTAAGCGCGTGCATGACTTGGCCCGCCGATTCAACCTTGACACCAAAGCGAATATGCTTGAACTTTCTGCGGGCTGGCAACAGCGAGTGGCGATTGCTGCTTCCCTCAGTTCAGGTGCAGGGATTTTGTTGCTCGATGAGCCGTTTTCTGCTCTAGATGATCTGGGCAC
>JBJORE010000098.1:0-5824 GCA_046049565.1 Actinomycetota bacterium | reverse complement strand
AGACCGGCTTCCTGAAGTTCCTGAAGGATTGGGAAGATGCGGTTCGACCAACCCAAGATCAGGGTGTGGTTCTGCGCGATGATTGGCGAACGGCCCTTCTTGATTTCGGTTAGCGCCGAGTTAATCATGCCAACGATGAAACCGGTTACGGTTCCACCTGAAGCCACAACTAGAAGCCAGTAGAGGATTCCAACGATTCGCTCAGCCCAGCTTGGCTCTCCCGCTTTACCAAGGACGGACGCAAACGAAGCCCAAAATGTGTCGAAGGTCATCGGCGCTAGTGGTGCTGCACCTTCGGGTAGCAAGAAAGGAACCATGAATAGTGCGTACTTGATGATGACAATCAGTGACGAAATCACTGCAATTGCGATCAGCATGTAAAGAGCGAATACACCGCTCTTTCCGAATGAGTTATCAACCGCGTAGCGGAGACGTTTTCCTAGGGAAATCTTGTTTGCTGTTGGTGCAGCAGGTTCACCCTGGGCACCCTGGCCGTAAGAACGTTGTTCAGTGTTAGACATAGGCAAAAGTCTAGTTAGGAAGAACCTAACTAGACCATTGCTAATTGCGCTAAAACGAACTTTTTCTGACAGCTACTTCTTGCCTGGGCAAGGACTGGAACGGAAAACAACTGTAGGGAACGGATATGAACCATTCACCTTTCCGCAAATCGTCCAAGTGCTCTGGGCCTTCCACTTGCTCGACACCGTCACACCGGTTCCAGTAAACGAGCTGGTCTTTTTCAAGAGGTTGACCGCGAGCGGGTTTTCGCCAGTCCAGAGCGGATCTGGTTGCGCGACCCCAGCATTGGTCGGAGACCAGAAGTTGCTTTGAAGGTTGCTTGGCGTAGTTCCTGCGGAACCAAATGCTCCGCGAGTAGTTCCAGCAATAACCTTTCCAACCGCCAGATTTCCAATCATTGGTGCATCAACAAAACCAGCCAGGCTTCCAGCGTTTTGATCGGCTTTTACGGCACCCTTAATCCCGTAAAAAACGTTTCCTTCAACATTTGCAGATGCGATTCCTGACAGACCTCCGACATGAAGACCGCCAGAAATTCCGGTACTCGTAACCAGGTTCTCTAGAACTTGGGTTGAAGACATGCCAGCTAAGCCACCAACTCGGTCGCCATTTGCGTCGGTGATGGTAATCGCCACATTGTTGGCATAAATAGTTCCCGAACCAACTGTTTCGCCGGCAACTCCACCAACATAATTGGTGTCGCTTACAGTGATTTTTCCCTTCACGGCATTTCGATTAATGTTCCAGTCTCTGGCGTAACCGATCAACCCACCGAAGTGGTCATTTTCGTTTGTGCCACCGACGACGATTGAACCAATCCACGACGAACGCTGAAGTGTTCCTGTCAGTTCGGCTGACCCGATAACACCGCCGAGATTACCTGTCCAGGCCGTGCCCTTGAAGCTAACTTTCGAGGTAATTTTGTCGAGGTCTACTCTTTCGGCGTAGCCGACCAGGCCACCCAAGTAGGCGCACTCACCACCAAGTTTGACGGAGCCCGAAACCTTAATGTTGCTTAGCTTTGCCCAGTAGGCATCGCCTGCGAGCAGGCCGGCATA
The DNA here is from genome assembly GCA_046049565.1 of Actinomycetota bacterium. GTDB lineage: Bacteria > Actinomycetota > Actinomycetes > Actinomycetales > Microbacteriaceae > Rhodoluna. The sequence goes on along the minus strand of JBJORE010000098.1, from coordinate 4,244 downwards.
GTAAACATCCGTGACATCAATGTAGCCGCGAATGTTCATATTTTTTACCGAGGACTTAATGCCGAGAAACTCTGGATGATCCTCAGTAGGTGCTGGGTACCCGATAACCGACCAAACGCCGGCATCGTCGTGGTCAAATAAGGTTGGGCGACTCGAGCGTTTTGACCACTGAATCGATTTGTTTCCACCGTCGTAAAACCCGATCATCGAAGTTTCGCTACTGTCGTAGGTTGATGGAAGCGTGATGTTTTTCGTCTGCTTGAAGAAGATTCCCTCACCACCACAACCGGTGGTGTTGACGATATCAGCCGCAGTTTTTACTTGATACGGGCTCTTGAAAGAACCATTTCCCGAAAAAAGGCGGGTTGCTGGTGTGCCCTTGTAAACACTTTCCGACCAAGAGTTGGGAATAGTCACTTTTAGGTTGTTTGATTTGAAGCCACCGAATTCAACCAGTTGGTTATCGTCGGTTGCCGATATCGGCTGCCAAACGTTTCCTGTTTGAATCAATGCGTGATTGTTGTAATTGGCTGAACTTGGTTCCTCGGGAGCCCAGTAGTTGATTGCGTTGCCTACTGGTTCTCCGGTTGGGGATTGGCCGCGGTAGAAAGCCTTGTTCTTCTCTGGACCGGCAGCCCAAACCCAAGTTCCAGGCTTGGCGACATCGGTGGCTCCGAGGATGAGATTGAAGTTGAAGGTACTGGACAAGAAAACATACTCGTCCTCATTGGTTATGTTTCCAAAGTAACCCTTGGTGCCCGAGGTGTTTAGTGGGAAAGAGATTTGAGAATTTTGAATCAAGGCATCGGAGAAGGAGGTGGCGCCTTGCTGATTTAGGTAATAGAAGTGCCCATTTCCAGGGTTACGCATGATTTGGTGTGTTGAAAGCTGTCCGTAGATTTTGTAATTGGTTCCACAGGAGCGCGACACCGAAATTTCAGGCAGGAACGCGTTCAACTGAGCCGCCGTACCGAACACATGGATACCACGAGTGTTATTGCGGAACAACGTCGCAGTTACTACTCCCGAGTTCCCACCTTCAGCTCGGGTTAGCAAAGCGCCTTCAGTGTAGATAGTAAGAAAATAATTCCTACTTGGGTCTGGCGTAGTCACAGTCGAACCAGCCAGAGTTCCACTGCCGTCCACGGTAACCGTGACTTTTAGGCTTTCGGTTGCGATCGCTGGGGAGATCATGGCAGATAGAAGAGCCGCGATTGTGAATGTAACCAAGAAAGTGCGCAGGGCTTTAAGCATTTTTACCTTTATTGAACGAACTGCCTAAAAGACTACGCTCATTTATGAAAAACAGTGCCTGTCACCAAGCCCCTAGTTTGGTATGCGATGTTTTTGAATCAGAAATTCATGGTTTCTAAAATCAAGCCATCTTTACCTTCGGCCAAATCCACTTTCACGGTTTCGCCGTCGTGAATTCCACCGGCAAGCACAAGGTTCGCAAGTTGATCATCGATTTGTTGTTGCATTAGTCGACGAAGTGGTCGGGCACCATAGATCGGGTCCCATCCTCGGTCGGCTAGCCATGCTCTCGCCGCCGGGGTTACGGCAAGCTGGATTCGCTTACTTTCAAGGCGGTGAAGCAGGCGATCAATGTTGATTTCAACAATCTGACCTAGTTCTTCTCGGCTCAGAGCGCTGAAGACCACGATGTCGTCGAGGCGGTTCAGGAACTCTGGCTTGAAGTGGCTGCGCACAATTTCCATGACACCGAGACGCTTTTGTTCTTCGGTCAACTCTGGGTCGATCAAGAACTGTGATCCGAGGTTTGAAGTAAGGATCAAAATGACGTTTCGGAAGTCAACAGTTCTACCCTGGCCATCGGTTAGTCGGCCATCATCGAGAACCTGAAGGAGGGTGTCGAAAACTTCTGGGTGAGCCTTCTCAACTTCATCTAGGAGAACTACCGAATACGGCCGGCCTGCGTCGAACGGCTTCGGTCAACTGTCCCCCCTCTTCGTAACCGATGTAGCCCGGAGGGGCTCCGAGCAAGCGTGAGACAGAGTGCTTCTCGCCGTATTCGCTCATATCGATTCGAATCATCGCCTTTTCGTCGTCGAATAGGAACTCGGCTAGTGACTTGGCTAGTTCGGTCTTTCCAACACCTGTAGGGCCAAGAAATAGGAAAGAACCGGTTGGGCGACTTGGGTCGGAAATGCCTGCCTTGGTTCGACGCACGGCGTCGGCCACGGATTTCACGGCTGATTTCTGACCGATGAGTCGTTTGCCAAGCTCGGCTTCTAGATTTAGAAGCTTTTGGCTTTCACCCGCGAGCAGGCGGCCGGTTGGGATTCCAGTCCATGCAGACACCACGGCTGCGATATCGTCTTCGCCAACTTGGTCATTGACCATGCGGTCTTTATTTTGGTTCTCTTCTTGTTCGAGTTCGGTAAGTTCCTTCTCGAGAGCTGGGATTTCTCCATATAGAAGGCGCGAAGCGATTTCAAGATTGCCTTCGCGCTGGGCGCGGTCGGCTTCAATCCTGATTGCATCCAGCTTGGTTTTTAGTTCACCAACGCGGTTGAGTTCAGCTCGCTCAGCTTCCCAGCGCTTCGACAATTCTTGTAATTTTTCGTTTCGCTCCTTTAGATCTTCGCGGAGCTTTTGAAGACGCTCCTTGCTGGCTACGTCCTTCTCCTTTTGGAGCGCCAGCTCCTCGAGTTTCAAGCGATCCACCGAGCGCTTTAGTTCGTCGATTTCAACCGGAGCTGAATCGATTTCCATGCGAAGCCGGCTAGCCGCTTCGTCGATGAGGTCAATCGCCTTGTCTGGTAGTTGACGCCCTGTGATGTAGCGGTTGGAAAGGTTTGCGGCAGCAACGAGTGCGCTATCGGCGATGGCCACCTTGTGATGCGCCTCGTAACGTTCCTTGAGTCCACGCAAGATTGCGATGGTGTCTACCACCGAAGGTTCGCCAACGTAAACCTGCTGGAAGCGACGCTCGAGGGCGGAGTCTTTTTCGATGTACTGGCGGTATTCATCCAGGGTGGTTGCACCGATCAGACGAAGTTCACCTCTCGCAAGCATCGGCTTGAGCATGTTTGATGCGTCCATGGCAGAGTTACCACCACCAACACCAACTAGTGTGTGAAGTTCATCGATAAAGGTGATGATCTGACCCTCGGCAGAATTGATTTCGGCAAGGACAGTCTTGAGGCGCTCTTCGAATTCACCCTGGAATTTGGCTCCGGCAAGCATGGCCGCAAGGTCAAGCGAAATTAGGCGCTTACCTTTCAAACTTTCTGGAACATCTCCGGCGACGATACGCTGCGCGAGACCTTCGACCACCGCTGTTTTACCCACGCCTGGCTCACCAATGAGCACTGGATTGTTTTTAGTTCGGCGACTGAGCACCTGAGCCACGCGACGGATTTCCGAGTCGCGGCCAATTACCGGGTCGAACTTTCCGGTGCGAGCGCGCTCGGTGAGGTCAATTCCGAAACGCTCTAGAGCGGTTTTATGTTCTTCTTGCTGTTGGTTCATTTTGTTCTCCTTTGCGAAGGGTTACTTCGCCCGCCAAAGCACAACCTGAGTTTTGCGCTGTGGTCTGGAACCGCGAGCGATGCTCTCGATTCCGGTTTCACCTGCGGCAAACACTCGTGCACCTGGGCGGTTCATTAGCTCGTTGGCTAATGCAGTTTCCAAATCGCGAACCCGCTGTTGCAGTTCGTTGTTTTGGTTCTCAAGTTCGAGAACACGTCGGATGCCTTCCAGGCTTACGCCTTCATTTGACAACCGCGCGATTTCTCGCAGTTGAGCGATGTTTCGCATCGTGTAGCGCCGCGATTGTCCTCCGGTTCGAACCGGAATGACAAGACCCATACGGTCATATTGGCGAAGGGTTTGCGGGTGCATAAAGGCAAGCTCGGCCGCCACTGCGATGGCGAACATCGGTGTGTTTTCGTCGAACTCTTCCATGACCTCTCCTTACAGAAGGCCGGCTCGTAGGAGCAGGTCTTCTCGCGGATCTTCTTGTGGAATTAGCTCGTTGAATTCTTCAAGCTTCTTTTTGGCCTTATCGCTCAGGTGCGATGGAACCGCAATCTCAACTGTTGCAAGTAGATCGCCGGTTCCCTTTGACGATTCCACACCCTTGCCCTTTACGCGAAGAACGCGGCCATTAGGAGTGCCTGGGGCAACTTTCAACTTGACCGGTTCACCGCCAAGGGTTGGTACCTGGATTGTTGCTCCAATCGAGGCTTCAACGAAGGTCACCGGAACGGTAACGCGCA
>JBJORE010000097.1:0-3766 GCA_046049565.1 Actinomycetota bacterium | reverse complement strand
GAGGGTTCAAAACGCTAGGTGCAGGCACCCTTGAGTTTGCGTGTTGGTAAGCAATTTGCATGTTTTGCTCACCCTGATAAGGCCTCTGGCCAGTGAGCATTTCGTAAAGCATGATTCCGCAGGCATAAACATCGGTGGCTTTGGTGGCAGCGCCGCCGGTAACCAGCTCGGGCGCCATGTAGCCAACAGTTCCAAGAACATCCTTTGCTTCAGTTCGGTTATCGACCGTTCGGGCTAAGCCAAAGTCACTTAGTTTGATGCGCCCCTCATTGCTTAGAAGAATGTTTTCAGGTTTGATGTCTCGGTGAATAATGCCGGCTCGGTGGGCTGCATCAAGCCCGTCTAGAACCGCTTCCATAAGTTCGATAGCTCGCTCGGAATCGATTGTTTTGAAGTCGTCAAGCACGTGGCGCAGGGTTGTGCCAGTCACCAGTTCTAAAACCAAATAGGTATAAGACCCATGTTGTCCTTGGTCGTAAATGTTGACCAGGTTTGGGTGATTCAGCGATGCCGCAACACGGGCCTCGGTCAAGAATTTGTTTCTAAAGACTTCGTCACCACTGAGGTGTGAGGCGAGCACTTTGATTGCCACTTGCCTATGCAATTGAAGGTCTAGCGCTTCATAAACACTAGCCATTCCGCCGTGCGCCAATAGTCTCTGAATTCGGTATCGACCTGAGAGTTCAGTGTTTGGCGGCAGGGGGGAAGTTGTCATAGTTTCAACAATATGCTCACACAATTACAAAATCTTTCCCGTAGGGGCGCAGGTGTGGCAATCTAAGAGTGTGAATGATGTTTTCAAATCTGTTTCTGAATGGTTAACCGTTCCGGAAGTTGCTGACCGTCTCGGCATTGTTCCAGGTAAGGTTCGTCGGCTAATCGAAGAGCACTCTCTGTTCGTGGTTGTTCGAGATGGAGTGAAATATGTTCCGGCCCATCTAATCGTGGACGGCGAGCCGCTACCGTCAATTCCGGGAACCATCAATGTGCTTATCGATGCCGGTTACAGTCTAGAAAAAGCAGTTGAGTGGATGTATACGCCGGAGGAATCCCTGGGCAATGCCCCAATTGATTCACTTCTGGCTGGTCGCAAGTCAGAGGTTCGCAGAATCGCTCAAACGCTGGCGTTCTAGCTTTCTCGGTTTACAACTTTCCTGGCCAAGACTTCTAGGTGCTCTTTTCCGAAGTCATCCAGTTGCAACTGTTTGAGAGCCAAAAGGCTTTCGTTGCCGAGTTCCTCGATCATTTGCTCAACTTTTGCCAGCGCTCCAGAGCCTCGAATGGTTTCCTGAAGCAAACGAACTTGCTCGTCGGTCAACTCGCGATTAGACATCAACTCATCAAATAACTTGATCGTGGAAAGACCTAGTCCTTGCCTGGCTAGAGCGACTAAAACCGTTCGCTTTCCTTCGCGAAGGTCGTCTCCGGCCGGTTTGCCAGTGACTTCAGGAGCGCCAAAAACCCCTAGGACATCATCGCGCAATTGGAACGCTAGTCCAAGTGGAATTGCAAAGGCCGATAACCCTCGAAGAGTTTCCGGGGATGCACCTGAGAAGGCTGCGCCGATTTGCAGCGGAGCTTCAATGCTGTATTTCGCAGTCTTGTAAAGCATCACGCGATTGGCGCGACCGATTGCTTCGTCGGGGGATCTGGTAGGTCCAGCGTTTTCTTCTAGCACGTCGAGATACTGGCCGGCCATAACCTCAATTCGCATCTTTGCAAATTCATCCCGACAGTTCCAAGCGATGGCGCTGGATGGAGCACGCTTCACTCCGGCGTCGAAAAGTTCGGAGCTCCAGCCAAGCATTAGGTCTCCAGCGAGCACGGAACCCGCCTGGCCGAATCGGGTAGCTGAACCTGCCCAACCGCTGGCTAGGTGTAGGTGCTCGAATTTCTTGTGCACTGCAGGCGAGCCGCGGCGACTGTCAGAGTTGTCGAGAAGGTCGTCGTGCACTAGGGCAGCCGCGTGGAACATTTCCAATGCCGCACAAATGTCGACTAGTGCGGCTGCACTTCGCTGCTTTTCGTCTTCGCTCAGTTGGTTGGTGTTTATTGGAAGGCAGGCAACCCACGACCAATAAGCAAATAGTGCTCGGAACCTTTTGCCGCCGGTCAGTAGGCCTTGAATAAAGTCAATAACTTGAGTCAGTTCCGGGTCGATCTCTTTCAATTGCTCACGTCGGTCGTTGCAAAATTCAGATAGGCGTCGTTCAACCAAGTCGACTAGGGAAGTGCTCTCACTCATGTGTATAGCCTAGACCCACATACAATTGGCTTATGGGACTATCTGAACGCGAACAGCAACTTCTAGACGAGCTAGAGCGCAGCCTTCTCGGGACGCCCGCAGACAGGAAGGCCAGAAAACTTGTCGAGTCAAATGTTTCGGCTAAGCGGGTTATTGCAGGATCACTCATCTTTGTAGCTGGCATTTCGGTACTTCTTGCCGGTGTTATGAATCAAATTATGGGAATTGGCATCATTGGTTTTGTTCTGATGCTTGGCGGCGTCTACCTGGCAGTCTCCACTTCTAGCTCAAAATAAGGCGAAATTTGTTCCAAGGGGCCTTTGGGCCCTATTTTTTTACCCAAAAAATCGAGCTCAGAAGAAAATCCCTCCATTTTCCACCACAAGCCAATTACCGCTTAGTTACAGAGTTGTTATCAAATATTTGTTCCTAATATTCGCATTTTGGGCGTAATTGGCACTAAAAGTGGTGTAAAGTGGAGGAATACGGAGTAACAGACCACAGAGGGGAGGACATGATGACTTTTAGTGGACAGTCGCAGCCAAAGCTGGATGAAAAAGGTCGCCTAATCCTGCCCGCGAAGTGGCGCGAAGCCCTGGGTGATGGGGTTTACCTAACCAAGGGTCAGGATCGCTGTGTTTCCCTTTACACTGCGACAGAGTTCTCCAAAATCTCTGAACGGCTAGAGGCTGCTCGACAGACCACCAAAGCCGCTAGATTTTTCGTTCGTAACTTCATGGCCTCAGCTGAGAGCGAAGCTCCAGACAAACAGGGTCGAATCACCATTCCAGGTCACCTGCGCGAATACGCAGGGCTTGGTCGCGATTTGATTCTTGCCGGCGTAAACAACCGCATCGAAATCTGGGATCTCGCTACTTGGAATGCCTTCATGGCCGAGCAGGACTCAGAGTTTGCCGACCTCGATGAGGAGGTGATTCCTGGAATCTTCTAGGGATAGTTATGGCAAAAGAAATCAATGAACTTCACACTCCGGTCGCCTTGGAATATGCGCTAGAGATCCTTGGCCCGGCTTTGGTTGGTGAAAATTCCGTGATGGTCGATGGGACCCTCGGGCTCGGTGGTCATACTGAGGCTTTTCTGGATCGCTTCGAAAAACTAACGGTTATCGGGATTGACCGTGACGAAAAAGCTCTAGAACTGGCTTCTATCCGTTTGGCTCGCTTTGGAAACCGAGTCCGTTTGACTCACGCTCTATACAGCGACATCAACGAAGTGGTTGAGGCCCAAGGTTTTGATTCCGTCGATGCAATCCTTCTCGACTTGGGCGTTTCATCAATGCAACTCGATGAAGCAGAGCGGGGCTTCGCTTATTCGTATGACGCTCCACTGGACATGCGGATGAATCAAAATGTCGGGATTACCGCAGCGGAAGTTCTAAACACCTACAGCCAGAATGATCTGGCAAGAATCTTCAAGGTTTACGGGGAGGAACGCTACGCCAAGCAGGTCGCTAGTGAAATCGTTGCTCGACGCAAGATCGAGTTGTTCTCTGCAAGTGCG
>JBJORE010000096.1:0-3818 GCA_046049565.1 Actinomycetota bacterium | reverse complement strand
GAGTCTCTGTGTTCCGATCTTGCGGAACCACTGCGGAGCGTCTTATCCCCTTGGCAAGATCGCTAACCATCTGATTTACCGCTGCTCGATCTACGAGTGTGAGCTCCGATAGGTGCTTTTCATACGAAGAACGTAATACTGGATCTGAGATTTCAGCAACAATCGGTGCTGCTGCTCTCACGGCAGCTACCTGGCCTTCACGAGTAGCAAGGTCAAAAGCCGAGATTGCACGTTCAATTGCGAATTCAACCAATGGCCTCTTTTCCGCAATCATCGACAATATGGCCTGATCTCCTCGTTGTTGACGCAAATCACATGGGTCTAAGCCGTCTGGTCCAATTGCGATATAGGTCAGCGCGTTGAATTTTTGTGCAGAGGCAAACGCGCGCATCGCAGCCTTTTGACCTGCTTCATCCGGGTCAAAATTGAAAATTACTTCGGCAGGCTTTTTATCGTCGGTCACCAAAATTCGGTTTAGAACCTTTATGTGCTCGTCCCCAAATGCTGTGCCACAGGTTGCAACTGCGGTGGTTACACCCGCAAGGTGGCAAGCCATAACATCGGTATAGCCTTCAACGACTACTACTTTCTGTGTCTTGGATATTTCTCGCTTAGCTAAATCGATGCCATAGAGCACGCTCGACTTGTGATAAACCGGCGTCTCGCTGGTGTTGAGGTATTTGGGTCCCTGATCGTCCTCGAAAATCTTTCGGGCACCGAATCCTATTACCGCATTTGTACTGTCACGGATTGGCCAAATCAGGCGCCCGCGGAAACGGTCATAGCAACCTTTATCTTTTTTGCTGGCAAGCGCTGCTGTGATTAACTCTTCCTCGGTGAATCCAAGGGTCTTCAAATGATCAGATAGACCAGACCAACCTTTAGGTGCCCACCCGACCCCGAAAAGTTCAGCCGCATCTTTATCGAATCCGCGGCCCTTAAGAAAGAGGCGGCCTGGTTCCGCTTCTGCCTCGTTGAGTTTTGATGCGAAGAACTTGGCGGCTGCGGCGTTGGCTTCAAGGACTCTGGCGCGAATTGATAGCTCAGGACTGGATTGTCCACCTTCTTCATAATGCAGTTGGTAACCAACGCGCGCAGCCAGTTTTTCCACTGCCTCTACAAAGTTCAGAGAATCGATACGGTTTAGGAATTGAAAAAGGTTGCCGCCCTCACCACACCCAAAACAGTGCCAAACGTTTTTCGTTGCTGAAACCCCAAACGAAGCTGACTTCTCACCGTGAAATGGGCAAAGTCCTTTGTATTCGCCGTTCCCAGATGCTTTCAAAGCAACGTAATCGCCAACAACCTCGACTATGGAAACCCTTGAAAGTACTTCATCGATGTCAGACTGTGGAATTCGCTTAGCCATTAGATACCTCTAACCAATCTTGAGTGCAGGTTTATTGCACCCTGGTCGGTAAGGCAAGCAATCTGGTCAACGACGACACGGTGTTTTGCAGTTTCGTCGTTTGCATTGGACCAGGCTAACGAACAGTAACTATCTAACTCTTGTCCGTTGGCGCTGAGTAACGCATCGGCCAGCTCCGTCAATAATTCTCGTTGGCGTTCGTAGTAAGGACGCCGAGATTCGTGAGACATCAGGAACGATGAGACTAAACCTTTGAGAACTGCAATTTCAGCACGCACTTCGTCTGGAACAACCACGTTTGCTTTGTAGCGAGTTAGCAACCCCGAATAGTTCGCGACCGTTGCATCAACTGTCCTAGAAACAAACGAACCAATTAACGCGCTTGTTAGGTTCTTGAGATCTCCGTGAGCGCGGTCACTTCCATCGAAGGCAAGTAACCATTCGTCAAGACCTTGAAGTCGAGTGAGAGCGAGGTCTAATTCGACCGCGTTTTGGGACGATCCAGCCCAAACCAGCATGTCTTCAATAAGTTGCTTGCGGTATTCAGGTCGACTTATTTCGTCTAACTTAATAAATCCTTCGACCGTGGCATCTTCGTAATCGTGAACTGAATAGGCCACGTCATCGGCGAAATCCATGATCTGCGCCTCCATACTTTTTTGTCGCTCTGGAGCGCCGATGCGAAGCCAGTTGAAGACATCAAGGTCATCATCGTAAACACCAAACTTGCTTGATCTGGCTCCCCCGCCGTCGTCGAAAACACCATGCTCTCTTGACCAGGGATACTTACATGCGGCATCTAGTGCTGCACGAGTCAGATTCAGACCGAGTGGAGAGCCATCTGCAGCAAAAACCTTAGGCTCAATGCGCGTTAGCAGTCGCAAGGTTTGGGCGTTACCCTCGAATCCACCAAACTCGGTTGACCAGTCGTTTAAGGCTTTCTCACCATTGTGGCCAAAAGGTGGGTGACCAAGATCGTGTGCAAGACAAGCCATATCAACAAGGTCTGGGTCAATTCCGAGCGTCAAAGCCATCTCTCGCCCAATTTGAGCAACTTCTAATGAGTGCGTCAGACGAGTGCGAGCGAAGTCACCAGATGCCGGTGAGAGAACCTGCGTCTTTGCACCAAGTCTTCGAAGAGCCGAAGAGTGCAGCACTCGAGCGCGGTCACGACTAAATTCATTCCGTCGTTGAGTGCCACTGCGAACTTCTGTGAGCATTCGCTCTTCATCAACGAGTCCGTAACCGATTGGCGGAAGACTAACCACCTGAAACCCCAATCTCGGCCTCGAGGAGTTCTGCGCTGGCCTTGGTATCCAGTGTGCGGGAATTTAGCCAGTTTTCTGGAAGAGAACACACCTTGGCCCCGCCGAGCCTGCCCCTGGGTCCCTCAGCTTCGGAACCCGGATAAGGCTGGTCGCCATCCAATGTGGACAAAATTTCATCCATGTGGGCAAGAGATTCAACTTGGGCTAATGCTGCTCGGAATTCTCCCCCGACTGGATAGCCCTTGAAATACCAAGCAACGTGCTTACGGATATCGCGACAGGCGTGCATTTCGCTCTCGAAAAACTCGACTAGGAGTTCTGCGTGTCGCTTGAATGCATTTCCTACTTCACCGAGGGTTGGCTGAATTGGATCAATGGCGGCTTCCGAGTTTGGGTCGCGCTGGTACTCGTCAAATGCTGCCTGAAGGTCTCCAAAGAGCCATGGACGGCCGAGACACCCTCGCCCAACAACCACGCCATCCACGCCAGTTTCTCGCATCATTCGAACGGCATCAGCTGCCGACCAAATGTCGCCGTTACCTAAAACCTGGACATCTGGTAAGGCCTCGCGAAGATTGGCGATCGAACCCCAGTCGGCGTTGCCACTGTAGTAATCACTTGCCGTGCGACCGTGAAGTGCTATGGCTGTCACACCGGCGTCCCTGGCGGCTTTGCCGGCGTCGAGATAAGTTAGGTGATCTGCATCAATGCCTTTTCGCATTTTCACGGTGAGTGGGATTTCTCCAGCGGCCTTTACAGCAGCCGTTACGATGTCGCTAAACAAATCAGATTTCCATGGAAGTGCTGCTCCCCCGCCCTTGCGAGTCACTTTTGGCACAGGACAACCGAAGTTTAGGTCAATGTGATCAGCTCGATCCTCTGCCACCAGCATTGTTACTGCTTCAGAGATGGTTTTAGGGTCGACACCGTAAAGCTGAACCGAACGGATGTCTTCGCTCTCGTGATGACCAACCAACCGAAGCGACTCCTCGGTGCGCTCGACGAGCGCTCTCGAAGTCACCATTTCCGAAACGAAGAGTCCACCTCCGAATTCACGGCAAAGCCTACGAAATGCGGTGTTAGTGATTCCAGCCATAGGGGCAAGCACTACGGGAGTTGCAATGGCAAGTTTCCCGTATTGAAGTGCTGGCTTTTGGCTGACTTGAGCCACTCTTAGCCGA
>JBJORE010000095.1:0-5686 GCA_046049565.1 Actinomycetota bacterium | reverse complement strand
AGGACGGTCACGCCCGTGGTTCCGGCATCGATAGCGAGAATGCTCATTAGTGCACCATCGGTTCCAGCGGAACCAATTCTTTCTCTTTGGTTGGCCATTCAACGATAAGCATTGCAATCAACATAATCCCACCGCCGAGCACGGTGATCAAAGTTGGTTCTTCCTGCCCGATTCCGTAGGCAATTGCCGCCGCCCAAACTATTTCGCTGGTCAGAATGATGGCCACACGAGAAGGGTCCAAGAAACCTTGCGCCCAGGTTTGCACAAAAAATGCAACTGCGGTTGCCAACACAGCGGTGAACAGAATAGCAAACCAAACCTCGCCGTCTGGCGGTGGTTGAACGCCACCTTCTAGGCTGAACGCGCCTGCCCAGGTGAGGATTGCGCACATCGCCAGCTGAACTACGGTCAGCGCATAACTGTCATGCTTGGAACTCCAAAGCCCTAGGCCGATGATGTGCAACGCGAAAAGGGCAGCGCAGGCGATTAGGGCGATTTCTCCCCAACCAAACGCAACCGACCCTGAAGAAAGTGTTGCCAAGCCCAGCGTTGCTAATACAACTCCAACCAAGGCTTTCTTACTGATCCTTTGGCGCAATAGAACCCAAGCAAGTAATGGGGTTAGGGCAACATAGAGTCCCGTGTAAAAGCCGGTAACGGCCGCTGTCGAATAGAGAAGCCCAATGGTTTGAGTTATGTATCCGCCACCAAGGGCAACACCCAAAACCCCGCCCTGGATGATGAGGTTCTTATTGATTTTGCCTAAGACGGTTGGACGCACGGCAATCATGATCGCTGTTGCGATTGTGAATCGAAAGGCTAGAAAGTTGAAGATTGGTTGACGTTCGATTGCCGGTTCCATTAGAACGAATCCGGCTCCCCAAGCGAATGCCACGCTAATCAACGCTAACGCGGCTAACCGTGAACGATTCATTTCTTTTTACGAATTAATGGCGAGTGGTGTTCCACATCGACCAGCTCGCGCTTTTTGCTGAGGTGAACCACGGTGAAACTGCCTGGCTTTAGGGATGCGGTGAGTTGGAGTTTGGCTTTGATGGCTTCCGGAGCGCGTTTCTCCAAAGTCTCAATCATTGTGGGAAGCACTGGGCGGTGGGTGCAAACTACAACCGGCTTACCGAGCGCCACGATGGCCTCTAGGGCGGCTCTAGTTTGATTTGGTTTTTTATCGTTCGCCGCTTCGGTGAATTCGGGTCTGGTTTTTACCTTTACCTTCGCTCGTTGGGCATAAGGCGCAATGGTGCTAAGGCACCGTGTCCATGGGCTCGAGAAAACAAGTTTTGCGCCGAAGGCTTTCAGCAGTTTGGGAAGTGCTTCGGCCTGGGCGTTACCCTCGGTTAGTAGCGGGCGGCTAGCCTCACCATCTTTCCAGGTGGCACGCGAACGAGCCTTAGCATGGCGAAGGATAACCAGAGGAACCGTGTCTAAGAGACCCTTCTTGTGAAGTGCGACCAGTTGGTCAAGCTGTTCTTGATCGTGGCTGTAACTCAGTTTCTTGGCAGCAGCGTTTGCCGTAAGCCAAACGACTTCGGCGACCTCTTCGTTTGGTTTGAAGTTGCTGTTCGCCAGTGCTTTGTCGGTGACCTTGGCTGCCCAGTAGTGAACCTCTTTGCGGTTCTTGTTCGGCAGGCGGTAACGCTGGATTCCAAGCGGAACACCGAGTTTGATTTTCAGTCCGGTCTCTTCGCGAATTTCTCTCACTGCAGTTTCCGGAAGGGTTTCGCCTGGGTCAACCTTGCCTTTAGCCCAACTCCAATCGTCGTATCGACCTCGGTGAACCAATGCAACCTTGAGTTGGTCTTTTTCAATGCGCCACAAAACGGCGCCAGCAGCGTAAACGGTCATTACTTGTTCGACGCTCTGCGACCTGCGGTGAACCGCATCAATTCATCTTGAACATCGACCAATTTCTTGCCACTTTCGTCGAACTGGTGGCGTGTCCAAGTTCCGTCAGTTTCCAGGTGCCAGCTCGAGGAAGTTTCGCTCATGGCAAGGGTGAATAGGTCTTGAAGTTCTTTGATGTGATCAGGTTGAACGATTCGAACTAGGGCTTCAACGCGTCGGTCAAGGTTTCGGTGCATCATGTCGGCTGAGCCAATGAAAATCTCTGGGTCCCCACCGGCGGCGAAAGTGAATACTCGGGAATGTTCGAGGTAGCGTCCAAGGACAGATCGCACCTTGATGTTCTCAGAAAGGCCCGGCACTCCAGGCTTCAACGCGCACATTCCTCTAACCAGGACGTCAACTGGAACGCCGGCTTGGCTGGCTTTGTAAAGAGAGTCAATAATCTGCTCGTCCACAAGTGAGTTGACCTTGATTTGAATGCGTGCTGGCTTGCCGGCTTCGTGGAAACCAATCTCGCGTTCGATTCTTTCGGTAAGTCCTTCGCGCACCCCATTTGGTGAAACAAGGAGAGCCTTGAAGCTTGCATCTGGCGCATAGCCAGAGAGCTGGTTGAACAGGCGAGTTAGGTCTTCGCCAACCTGATCGCGTGATGTTAGCAGACCGTAGTCTTCGTAGAACCGTGCGGTCTTTGGGTTGTAGTTTCCAGTACCGATGTGGCAGTAGCGACGCAAGGTTTCACCCTCTTGGCGGATTACCAATGAAAGCTTGCAGTGAGTTTTCAAGCCAACGATTCCGTAAACCACGTGAACGCCAGCCTGCTCGAGCTTGCGAGCCCAGGTGATGTTGTTCTGCTCGTCAAAGCGAGCCTTGATTTCCACCAGCGCCAATACCTGTTTGCCGGCCTCGGCAGCATCGATAAGTGCATCGACGATTGGAGAATCGCCCGAGGTGCGATACAAAGTCTGCTTGATGGCCAAAACCTTCGGATCGGCTGCCGCCTGGGCCAAGAACTCTTGAACACTCGATGAGAAAGATTCGTATGGGTGGTGAAGCAAAATCTCGCGCTCGCGGATGGCGCGGAAGAAGTTCACCTTCTCTTCATCGGTGTTACGTAGGTAGCGATTGGTAACCACATTGTGAGGAGCGAAGTGAAGCTCGGGGCGCCTTATGCCGGCAATTTCGAAAAGCCCGGTTAGATCTAGGGGAGCCGGTAGTCGGTAAACATCTTCTTCGTCGATGTCGAGTTCGCGAACCAGAAGTTCCAAAACCTGAGGGTTGATGTTGCTTGCTACTTCGAGGCGAACCGGTGGCCCAAACTTTCGGCGCAGTAACTCTTTCTCGAGAGCAACCAGAAGGTTTTCGCCTTCATCTTCATCAACATCGAGGTCTTCGTTGCGGGTCACGCGGAAGGTGTGGTGCTGCAAAACTTCCATGCCTGCGAATAGTTTGGCCAGGAACTGGCCGATTACCTCTTCCAATGGAATGAACTTCACATCGCTGTTTCCGGTGCTGCCAGGAACTCGAACGAATCGGGGAAGCAGTGGCGGAACTTTCACGCGGGCAAAGTGCTCAGTTGAGTTGTCTGGGTTTCGAAGCACCACGGCTAGGTTCAAAGAAAGACCCGAGATGTAAGGGAATGGGTGTGCCGGGTCGACGGCTAGTGGGGTTAGTACTGGGAAAATTTGGCTGTCAAAGTAAGCCTTGAGGTTTACCTTCTGCTCCTCGCTTAGGTCTGCCCAAGCAATCAGCCCAATGCCCTTTTCCCGAAGAGCAGGCTCAAGAACTTCCTTAAAGGTAGTTGCGTGCCGCTGTTGCAGCAAGTGCGCCTCGGCGCTGAGCTGAGCGAACTGCAAGCCCGGTTGCGATACGACGCTTCAGCCCGGCAACGCGCACCATGAAAAATTCGTCGAGGTTTGAACCAAAGATTGCGGCAAAGTTCACACGCTCCAAAAGCGGAAGAGTTGGGTCCTCAGCAAGTTCAAGAACTCTGCGGTT
The DNA here is from genome assembly GCA_046049565.1 of Actinomycetota bacterium. GTDB lineage: Bacteria > Actinomycetota > Actinomycetes > Actinomycetales > Microbacteriaceae > Rhodoluna. The sequence continues at coordinate 1,828 of JBJORE010000095.1, read as the reverse complement.
AAAGGCCAGCCAGCTAAGTTCGCGGTCGAGGAAACGGTCAATCGGCAGATCACCCATATCAGGCAATGCGATGGCCATGGTTTCTTCAGACATAGTCACAATTCTGCCACCTCTAAGTGACCAGTTGGAAAACAGTTAGTAACTGGCAGTTACTTCTTGGTCTTCGCTTTTATCGGGGTTGAACGAGTAACCGCGGTTTCGAACTGTGCCAATCAGTGCTTCCAGGTCGCCCAACTTGAAGCGAAGACGACGGATGTGAACGTCGACGGTTCTGGTTCCACCAAAGTAGTCGTAGCCCCAAACTTCGCTCAATAGCTGTTCACGAGAGAACACACGCCCGGGGTGTTGGGTCAAAAACTTGAGCAGCTCAAACTCTTTATAGGTGAGGTCTAGCGGAACCCCGTGTACCTTTGCCGAATAAGTGACCTCGTCGATGGTGATTCCGTTTGTCTCTACCAGGTTCGAAAGCGCCTTTGGCTTATTGCGTGAAAGAGCGAGACGGATTCGGACATCCACTTCGGCCGGACCTGCGGTGGCGAGGATTATGTCGGTTGCGCCCCACTCTTCGTTGACGGCAGCCAGTCCGCCTTCGGTAACAATCAAAATCAGGGGAGCTGAAATGCCGGTGGTTTGCAGAATCTTGGCCAACGACTTCATGTTGTTGAGATCGCTTCTGGCGTCTAGAAAAATAAGATCCGAAGCTGGGGCGTTCACGATGCCCGCAGGTTCGGCTGGGATGTTTCTCACCTTGTGAGGCAAAAGACTCAGGGCGGGCAGAATTTCTTGGTTCGGCGTTGCCGAAAGTACAAGAAGTTGCGCCATCTCACTCCTAATGGTCTTAGCGGTAAGTTTAAGGTATGAAACAGGGTTGGCGCGAAATCATTCCAATTTGGGTAGCGGTTGCTATCGCCACCATTGCCGTAACCTTCGTGGACCGTAAATACGCGCTTATCTGGGCAGGTGCCATTTTGGCAGGCTCGCTAGCAGTGGTTTCCCTAATCCACCTTTTCAAAGAAGACGTCGACGGTTTCGTAACCAAGCTTGTTTATGTTGCCGGCGGATCTTTCCTAATGTTGTCGACCGCTTCGGTCTATCTGCTGCTCACCTAAGAATCGAAAGGTAAAATCAAACCATGACTTTCTCATTCGAAATGTTTTTCACCGGCCTACTAATCTTGGCTTCGCTTGCCATCGTTGGCGTATCGGCACTCGTCCTCTACAAGCTCTTCAAGGGGCAGAAGTAGTTGTTCGTCCTTCCCGAGGGGCTACCAGTAGAACTTGCCCCGCTGGCGTTCCTCGTTGGTAAGTGGTCTGGCACCGGCGTAATCGCATTCGAAGGGGCAGAGCACGAGTTCGTGCAACAGATTGAATTCGCCCACGATGGGAATGTGCTCACCTATATTTCGTCGGCCAAACTGAACGATGAATCTGGCACCGCACTTCCAAGCGAACTCGGCTACTGGCGCATCGCTCGTCCTCGTGAAGAGTTTGACTTCGGGCCAGGCTTACTTCCTGGCACCGGTGACACCAAAGAGGGTGCCTTCAACCTGGAGGTTTCGACCATTCACCCAGGTGGAGTTGCCGAGCTTTACAACGGCTGGGTCAAGCAGGCTCGAATCGAACTTGCCTCGGCCCACGGGGTGGCATTCGAAGGTGCCAAAACCTATCGTCACTCAACGAGAATCTACGGGCTAGTTGAAGGTGCACTGCTCTGGGCATGGGACATCGCGCTACCTGGCCAGGAACTAAAGTCTCACGCCTCGGCACGTCTTGAGCGGGTATAGGCAATTGGCAACTTCCTCGTTTGGTAACCCGCTGGTTGAACAGCG
>JBJORE010000094.1:0-4325 GCA_046049565.1 Actinomycetota bacterium | reverse complement strand
GAGAAAAGCTTGAAAAAGCTTTCATGTCGTTGGCATAACCGTGAAGACAATAATCGTTGGCGGCGTTGCCGCAGGCATGTCGGCAGCAACCCGACTTCGCCGCTTGCAAGAGGAAGCGGACATCACTGTCTATGAAATGGGCGAGAACGTATCCTATGCAAACTGTGGCCTTCCGTACTTCATTAGCGACACAATCTCAGATCGCCAGGCATTACTGCTTCAAACCCCTCAATCTCTTCACAATCGCTTTCGCTTGAATGTTAAAACCAATCACAAGGTTGTGGCGATCGACAAAACTGCTCAAAAAGTTACTGTTCTCAACCTAAAAACAGGCGAAACCTTTGAAGACGATTACGACTCGCTGGTTTTGGCAACGGGAGCGAAGCCTCGTAAGCCAAACATTTCAGGCATCGAACATGCTCTAACACTGCGCGACGTTGAAGATGCTGACCAACTTAAGGCTGCTGCAAAGTCGAGCAAAACCAAGACCGCCGTGATTATCGGTGGCGGCTTCATCGGTATTGAAACTGCAGAGAACCTAGTACATGCAGGATTCAATGTTCACCTCGTGCAACGTGGCAGCCAGTTGCTCGGTCTGGCCGAGCCAGAAATCGTCGAAGTTATGCAGAAACATCTCGAAGCAAACGGCATCAAACTTTACCTAAATGCGAACCTCACTGAAATCACCGACTCGAAGGTTACCGTGAACGGAACTTCGATTCTCACCGACCTGGTCATTTCGGCAGCTGGGGTTGAACCAGACAACCAGCTCGCCAAAGATGCCGGCCTGAAGTTTGGTGAAACTGGTGGGCTCTGGGTAGATCAGCAGCAGCGCACCAGCGACGCGAACATTTATGCCGCAGGTGATGCCGTTGAAAAGAATGACCGCTTCACTGACGGTGAGACCTTAGTTCCACTAGCGAACTTAGCCAACCGCCATGGCCGCTTGATTGCTGATGCAATCGCTGGGCTGCCAGTGCAGGCGTCGAAAACCATCAGCACGGCAATTATTGGTGCTTTCGGCATGGCACTGGCCACCACCGGTCTGAGCCCTGCAAAAGCAAAAGCAAACGGAATTGCCCACGAGGTTATTCACATTCACCCCGGCAGCCATGCGGGTTACTACCCAGGCGCAAAGCGAATCTCGATTCTGGTCGTATTCGAACCAGGTTCTGGGAAGCTATTAGGCGCGCAAGCAGTTGGCGAAGATGGCGTAGACAAACGAATCGACATCATTGCAACCGCCATCTTTGGTGGACTAACCGTTGATGACCTCATGGACCTGGAGCTTTCATATTCACCGCAGTACGGTTCCGCCAAAGACCCGATCAACCACGCTGGATATGTTGGCAACAATGTGAACAGCGGACGCACACCAACCTTCCAGTGGCACGAACTTGAAGCCGAACTTGCCAAACCAAACACTGTACTTCTAGACGTTCGAACCGCTTCGGAAAACCAAGCCGGAACCACCCCGAACTCGGTCAACATAAGCGTTGACGATCTTCGAGGTCGAATCGACGAACTTAAAGGCAAGCGAGTGTTGGTTCACTGCCAAGTTGGTCAGCGCGGCCACACGGCAACGCAAATACTTCGAGGTCATGGCATAGACGCCCTTAACCTCGACGGCGGCTACCTAACCTGGCGAGCCGGCCAAGATTCAAGAGAAAGGTCATAACCATGTGCCAAAAAGTAACCTGCCGCAAGTGCGGCAAAGCTAGTTGGACCGGATGCGGTCAGCACGTAAGTCAAGTAATGCGCGGAGTGCCAAAGTCGGAGCAATGCCAAGGTCACCAAAACGACCCAAAGAAACCAGGATTCTTCGCACGACTACTGGGCGCGAAGTAGAAAGAAAAAGGAGAAAAAATGTGCTCACCAGCAAACTGCAACACCTGCGGCAAAGTAACTTGGGCTGGCTGTGGCCAGCACATTGAGGAAGCTCTGGAAGGTTTTGCGCCAGAGCAACTCTGCACCTGCACACAGTAATTGTCACGGCCTCGCTTTCCCCTTGTATTCTTTGAGACATGGGGAAAGCGATAACGGCATTTACGGTCCTTGCAACAACCGCAACAGTGTTGATGACGGCAGGCTGTGCAACGCTTCCTTGGAACTACGAGTCCACCAGCAAAGAACTTTTGAAAACCATAGCCTCTGAATTGGCGCCAACTTACCAACTGGTGAACCTTGAGAAAGGTTGTGGGCTTGGAATCGATTGCAACGATGCCAATTACCATGCAGTTTTTAGCCGTGACCTGACTGATAAAGACTCCAACATCGAATGCCTGCAAATCATCGATTACGCGCGCGGTTTAGGTCTCACCACGTGGTTTGACCCAGACGATTCGTCAAAAAAGTTTTCCCTGGAAGATGATCGCGAACTATCGATAAATACCTGCTTGAAAAACATTGCCGACATCCCAAAATTCAAAGAGAACACTGGCTTTGCTGAGGCGGACTCCAAGTCAATCTCTTTCAAAGGTGAGGTCGACAGTGACGGAAAACCGGCGGCACCGTTAGAAATTGACTTCCGCATTTCTCGTCAACGCGAAGATGGTGAAACTGGCGATGGGGACTCCAGCTATGTGCTCTTAGTTAGCACCAGATTCGGTCAGCAAGACTACTGATACCGTTAGGGAATGCTTCACTTTCTAAAGCGTTGGGGAATCACAAACCCGTGGGTTTGGGTTTTTTTGGTGACCACCTCGCTTCAGGTATTTCGAGGCTCCCCGATCGACACTCTGATTTTCGGCGGCAGCACTCTCGTGGTTTGGTTAGATGCCGCTGGTTTCTTTAAGCGCAATCTTCGAGAGCGACCTAAGGTTCGAAACTCCCTTATCGCAGTGGTGATGCTCGTGCTTGGAATCACGCTCTCCTTCTTCCCTCGCCACACCTATCTCCACGGGGCGATCTTGATCGCGATCCTGCCGGTTGCGCTTTACCTTGTTTGGCATAGAGACCGTGGCCCTAAGGAAAAACCCGACAAGACTATGGCTAGAACCAAGTTGGTGTGGACCATATTTTGCTTGCTGGTCTGCGTATGGGAATTCTCCGCGAACATCCAAGGCCAACTTGAAAACAGCCTCTACACCCACCCAACCATCTCAGTTCTCATCGACCCGTTTATGGATAACACCTTGGGGCAAACCATTTTCGTTGTGATTTGGTTGTTCCTCGGCGTGGGACTCATGAGAGTCTGGGGGCGCAAATGAGCGACTCACAGATTGTCATAGCTGGTTACTTGGCTCTCGTTGCAATCGGCACGGCGCTTTGGCTGCTATCCAAGTTCGAGCGAATCAGACTTCACAAAGTCGGAATCCTGATGGATCGAATACTTCACCACAGAACCACTCGCGTGGCAATCATCTTCGGCTGGTGGTGGGTTGGTTGGCACTTCCTGGTCAACCAGGTTGCACGCTAAAAGCTGTTATCAGGATTTACAAACAGATGAACCAGGTTGCCAATCAGATCCGCTCTAATAATGGCTCTCGCAACGTATTTTTGATCTGGTTCAAAGTTCAAGACGCTTTTTGCTACCGAATCAAATTCACTGATTTGGCCAATAAGTTTCCCATCGTGCAATACATCGAAGATCAAACTTGGCACGGGCTTTTCATCAAACGCGTCTCGGCATTTCAGGAAAACCTTGCCTTGCCAAAACGGTTCCCCATTGACTACGCTCTCGTTGAGCAGGGATTTGCGCAGAAATGTTTGTGGAAGCAGGATTTTTTGTTCGAGGAAAGAGTCGATTTCCGTCTCGACTGCGCTCTTACGTTCCCCGAAGATTCCCATTTTTTTTAGACCCTAAGTATATTTTTATGTTCGCTTAAGCATACAAAATATTACTTTGTAAAGATTTTGATTTGAGGGGAAACAAAAACGCCCGCCGCCTATGTAAGAGGCAGCAGGCGCTTATTGGTCTATGTGGGCTCTAGAGCCAAGCTCCGAGAATCGCTCCAGCAACGATGAGGGAAACAACGTCTTGGCTAACTTCAATAAGCCAAACCTTTAGTGCCTTGTATGGCCTGTTCTCATTGTGGCTAAACATCCGGTGTGAAAATGACCCGAAAGCAGTGAAGCCGACAGAAAGAATGAAGCCAGCCGCAGCTCCTGAAAAAACGTTGAAAGCTATTGTGTACTGGGATAAAAGTTCCATCACCAACGCCAGCGTTGAAACTTGAATCAGTGCAGCAACAAATGTGCCACCAAACATCAAGCCGGTTTCGCCCCCGGTCATTTCAACACGCTCGGTCGGCATTTTTCGACCCTGAGCTTTCATCCAAACTGGGTAAAAAGTCTTAGGACCGAACCAAACTGCTCCGATTACG
>JBJORE010000093.1:0-3862 GCA_046049565.1 Actinomycetota bacterium | reverse complement strand
GCGAATGGTCTTGGCGGCCATCTTCCAGCTTTCAACCATGATGGAAAGTTCGCCGCGCTTTGAGGTGATAACTTCACCCTCAACGAATAGGTGGTCGCCAAGGTCAACCAGTTCTTTGTAAAGCTCAAGCTGGTCTTCGCCAACTTTGTCGAGACTAAGCATGGCCTGGATGCGCTGGCCCGAACCGGCCTGAAGGCTAGCAAAACAAAGCTTTCCGGTGTTGCGCTGGAACATTACGCGGCCGGCAATGCCAACCTTTTCGCCGGTGGCAACGTCGATGTCCAGGTTTGGGTACTTCGCACGCACGGCGTCGATGGTCGTGGTGATTGGCAGTGAAACCGGGTAGGCGTCGTTCAGTTCGTTTAGGCGGTCGCGCTTGGCAAGACGAACCTCGATCTGCTCGGGAAGGTCAACTTCCTGCTCAGGTGTGCTGGTTTCGTTCTCGGTCATGCGTTTATCGCTTTCACGTTTAGGTTGTCGATCAATCTAACTTCGCCCACCTTGGCTGCCACGATGATTTTCGCGGGACCTCGGTAGTCGTCGTTGACCGGTCGGAAGAGCTGCGGATCAATGACCGCTAGATACTCAAGTTTAGCCTTTGCATTGGTTTCAATGCCTGCGCTGTGCTTGGTTAGAGTCTCGGAAACCTTTGCGCCGGCTTCCAATTCTTCTCTCATCTGGGTTAGGTGCTCGTAGATGTTTTCGGCGTCTCGACGTTCTTCTGGGGTTAGGTAGCGGTTGCGGCTAGACATGGCCAGCCCGCTTGCTTCGCGCAGAGTAGGACCCTCTATGAACTTGGTATTTCTGAATCGTGCACCGATTAACTTCTTCACAATGAAAACCTGTTGAGCGTCTTTCTCACCAAAGACCACGGCATCAGGCTGCACGATTTCCATAAGGCGGTTGACCACGGTGAGCATGCCATCGAAATGACCAGGACGGCTAGCGCCTTCAAAGGTTGAGCCAACGACGCCGGCTCGTTGGGTGATCTCTGTTCCGTTCGGGTAGATGTCTTCAAGATTTGGTGCATAAAGGAATTGCACCTTGTGCTGCTCAAGCAGTGCTGCGTCCTCGGGAAGAGTGCGCGGGTATTTCTCGTAGTCTTCTTTAGGGCCGAATTGCAACGGGTTCACGAAGACGCTAACCACGACGATTTCCGCCGCCTGCTTGGCCAATTCGATTAGCGAAAGGTGACCTTCGTGAAGGGCGCCCATGGTTGGCACAAAACCAACCTTCTTTCCCAGGTTTCGCTCCTGGTCGAGCAATTCTTGTAATTCGATAGCGCTGTGGACTAGCTTCATTGGTCGAGTTCCACATCGTCTGGGTCGAGGCCAACGTGCCCATCGGCAAGCGCTCGGTCAACCGACGATTTCACCACTGGGCCAATGATGTCGCGAGCGTTTTCCACACCAGCTTCTTCAAGTAAGCCGATGGCTTGACTAACCACTAGAGCCGAAAAGTCGGAGGCAACCGAAAACGCTTCTGCGTAGGCGGATCTGGCTTCTTCGGAAATGACCACGGGTTCCCCACCGATCTCAATGGCTAAAGCCTGGGCAATTGGCAGGGCAATCTTTGGTGCGGATACCGCAATTCTTGCGTCTCGCAATCTCGGAAGATCGATGCTGGTGCCGGTGAATCGCATTGCAGGGTGAATCGCTAACGGAATGGCTCCAGCGCGAGTCGCCGGCTCCAGAATTCCGTAACCGAAATCTGGTGAGGTGTGGGCCACCAGCTGACCGGCATTCCAGATGCCCGCCTTGGCGTAACCCTCGATGGTTGCCGCCAATTCTGCCCCAGGTATTGCAAGAACGATGAGGTCGGCGTTTAAGTCTTCTGACGGAACGTGCTGGGCAGCTTTGAGTGCGAGACCGATAGTTTGACCAACCGGGCCGTCGCCCACGACGTGGAAAGTTAGGCGGCTGTCGGTCATGCGGAGTCTGCGTCTCGGTCTGGTGGAACTTTGAACAGATTCTCAATGAAGAGCCCGGCGGCAACCATGACGATTGCACCTACCAAGCCGAAAACCGTGAGAGCGAACTTTGTGCCCTCAGGAGAAATCAACTGATAAACCAAGATGGCAAGGTTCCAACCAACGAAGATGCTCCCCGCTAACGAAACTGCCTTGGCAAGGGCGACAGTACGAACTGCGTAGTTTGAGTCAACGCGAGCTGGACGCTTTCCCTGATCGGTTTCGAACTTTTTCAACCCACTTCGATAGCGCATGATCGGGATGGCACTGAGTACCAAGATGACAGCCAGCGAAGGTTGAATCAAAACCAAATTTAGACCGATGGTTGGTGCTGGAAGACCGTTTCCAACCAACTGTTGAATTACAAAAAACCCAGCGATACCGACCAGCATTGCTGTGGTGATGAGGTTCGAGATTTTGGTTGGCTTCACTCTAAACCTCCCACACCTGAGACTTCAGGTCTTCGGCTAGGGCCGCGACCGAACCATGTCCAAGCAATCTTGCGCTGGGGTCCATGGCAGCCCAAGGAACCATCACAAAAGCGCGCTGGTAGGCACGAGGATGAGGGATGGTTAGGCGCTTGCCGTCCTTGATTAGAGAACCGTAAGTGATGATGTCGATGTCTAGGGTTCGCGAACCCCACCGTTCCAAGCGAACACGTCCGTGTTCAGTTTCAATTTTGCGAACCGCAGTTAGTAGCTCGCCTGGTTTGAGGGTGGTTTCGATTTCGATTACGCCGTTTAGGTACCTAGGGGCTGACTCATCTGGTCCGTTCTCGGTAGCTGCGAAGCTTTCGTAGAGGGGAGACTTGGCAACAACCTCTACCCCTTCTAATGCTTTGATGTCTTTGATGGCTGCCTTGATGGTTGCCTTGCGGTCACCAAGATTTCCACCAAGAGCCAGAATGGCTCGCTCACTCATGCTTCCCCTTGAGGGTCACCGACACATCTTCGAAGTCATAAGGAATTGGAGCGTTTGGCTTGTGAACCGTAACTTTCGCTTTCTTTACAAGTCCGGAAAGTGAGCCGCCGCCGAAGTTGAGGGTGAGATCTAGAAGGCGTTGAGCCAAAGTCTCGAGCAGGTCAACCGGCTGGTTCTTAGCAGCTTCAACAAGCGCTTTGGCTAGGTCGCCATAGTGAATGGTGTGACTTAGGTCGTCGGTGACGGTTGATTTTCCAGCCACCCACACGGTTACGTCGATGTAAAAGTCTTGACCGTTTTGTCTCTCAAAATCGAATACGCCGTGGTGTGCGTAAACACGCAAGCCCTTGATTTTGATTTTGTGAGTCATAAGTCAATTCTGCCTTGCCTTCGTGGCTCGCACGTTGTGAATTCGAAGTCCCCAGAGAGAATATTTCGAAGTCAGTGTGGCCATAAGTTCGGCAGTTGCTTCGTCTCTGGCTTCGGTGGTGTCTGCGACTTGCAGTCTCGCTGCGATAAACCGTTTTCGAGATGCCCCAATCAAAACTGGAAGTCCAAGTTGTTGTAATTCGCCAAGTTCTTCAAGAAGTTTCCAGTTTTGGTCAACGTCTTTGGCAAAGCCGAGGCCTGGGTCAATAACGATTTTGGTAACACCGGCAGCCTTGGCAAGCTCTACTTGAACTTGCAACTCGGCAGCCACTTCTCGGCCAATCTCTTGGTATTGGTTGAGCGAATCCATTGCGTCACTGTGGCCTCGCCAATGGGAAATGACCATTGTTGTATTGGTTTCGGCTGCGACCTTGAAAATGTCTGGGTCATTCAATCCCCCAGAAACGTCGTTGATGATTTTGGCTCCGGCAGTCACGGCAGCCCTGGCAGTTTCGGAGTTCATGGTGTCGATACTTATTTCGGCACCCAAGTCTTTGATGGCGTGAATCACTGGCACGACTCGGGCGATTTCCTCTTCAATGC
>JBJORE010000092.1:0-3909 GCA_046049565.1 Actinomycetota bacterium | reverse complement strand
CAAAGGAGATTCGGTGAAAATCCCGCCTTCTTTGCGAGGAAGGGTGACTCTAAAGGTCGTGCCCTGGTTGGTTTTTGAAGTTACCTGAAGCCAACCGTGATGTAAATGGGTGTCTTCTAGCGAAATGGCTAGACCTAAACCTGTTCCACCAGTGGTGCGCTTGCGGGCTGGGTCGGCTCGCCAGAAACGGTCGAAAACTCGGTCCATTTGGCTGCGGCTCATGCCGACACCAAAGTCAGTAATGGTAACGGCAACCGCAGTTTTAGACTGCCCAACCTCAATCACAATTGGTTTTCCTGAACCGTGTTCGATGGCGTTGGAGATCAGGTTTCGAAGCACTCGCTCGATTCGACGTCGGTCAAGTTCGGCAATCACGGCGCTCTTAGGATGTTTGACCTGAAGCTCACAACCAAGGGTTTCAGCCAGCGGTTCAAGGCCAGCCACGGCCATTTTGACCACGTTGTTCAAATCGTTAGGCTCTAGCTCGGCAACCACTGCGCCGGCGTCATAGCGGGAGATTTCAAGAAGGTCACTAAGGAGAGATTCGAACCTCGCGACCTGAGAGACAAGAGTATCGAGCGAACGCTTGGCTTTGTCATCCAGCTCACTACTTCTCGCCTCAAGCATTTCGGCAGCTAGTTTGATTGTGGTCAACGGAGTTCGAAGTTCATGTGAAACATCGGAAACGAACCGCTGCTGCATCTTGCTCAGTTTGCTCAGTTCGCCAATCTGAGTTTCCAAGCTCTGAGCCATTCGGTTGAATGAGCGAGCAAGGTTTGCCACTATGTCTTGGCCGCGTTCCGGTAAACGTTTGTCAAGCGAGCCCAGAGCAAGTTCCTCGGCAACCTGGGCAGCTCGGGCCACCGGCGCCACGATTCTTCCAATAACGAAGTAGGCCACAACTCCGAGCAGCAAAATCATGATTAGTCCACCGACCGCTAGGGTACTTTGCATGAAGTCGAGGGTTTCTTGAGCGTCACTAATGTCGTAGACAAGGTAGAGCTCGTATTGCCCAGCCACTGGAATGGTGATTTTTGAACCAACTATGACGGTTGGCGTTTGAATTCCACGAACATTTAGGTCAACAGTGCGATAGATGATTCGATTGTCGGTTTTTGCTACTTTGGTGCGAAGGGAAACCGGGATATCGGAATCTGCCAGAGTCGTTGAAATTGGAGACTGCAGGAACTGGTCTGTTGCTTGATTCGGGGTTCTAAGCAATGCCACTCGGCGAGAGCCGCTGGCTGCATTTTGCTCGAGACTAGGAACAACGGCATTCACCAAAACCTGCAGGCTCACGACGTCGGTTGAACCGGACGAACTGAAAGTGTTTTGCACCTCAACGGACGCTCGCTTAGATTCCTGCAAGATTTGTTCGATGCGAGTTTGAAACAAACCGCTACCGATTGAGAACGATAGGAACCCTCCTACGGCAACCAGAGCCACGGCACTCAGTGCCACGGTCATGGTTACATAGCGAAGCTGAATTGACCGACGAAATGCGCCGATAATCGCTGCAAGGATTCTGGTGAACACTTAGGACGAACTAGAACTGACCGGCTTTGTAACCGACTCCGCGTTCGGTGACCACAATCTTTGGGTTGTCCGGGTCGTCTTCGATTTTTGAACGCAGGCGCTGCACGTGAACGTTGACTAGTCGGGTGTCAGCGTCGTAGTGGTAACCCCAAACCTTCTTCAGTAGGTCTTCTCGCTTGAAGACTTGTTTCGGAGCTTCGGCAAGAGTTTGCAAAAGGTTGAACTCGAGCGGAGTCAATGGAACTCGAACGCCATCGCGGCGAACTTCGTGGCCAAGGACATCGATCACCAGCGGACCAATAACCAATTCATTCACTTCTGGTTGTGGCTTGGGACGAAGGCGAGCTTCGATTCGAGCCTGAAGTACCTTAAACGACGGCATTGGCTTGAAAATGTAGTCGTCTGCTCCGGCCTCTAAGCCGGCAACAACGTCTTCGTCTTCGGTCTTTGCCGTGAGCATAATCACTGGAACGCCGCTAACCGCACGAATTTGCTTGCAAACTTCAATACCGCTGGTTGGCGGAAGTTGGATGTCTAGCAAAACAAGATCGGGGTTGAAGCTCTTGAACGCGAGCATTGCGTTCACGCCATCTAGAGAACCTACGGCCTCGTAGCCCGCATTTTCGAGCATGTCGCACAACTGTCGGTTTAGAAGTTCTTCGTCTTCGACGACCAGTACCTTGTGAACCATAATTCGCCTTTAGTAGCGGTAGTGATCTACCTTGTAGGGACCTTCAACCGGAACGCCGATGTAGCGAGCCTGCGAAGGAGTTAGTTGAGTCAATTCCACACCAAGTGCGGCCAGATGTAAACGGGCAACCTTCTCATCGAGCGCCTTCGGAAGAACATAAACACCAAGAGGGTATTCTTCACGCTTGGTGAAAAGCTCTAGCTGAGCCAGAACCTGGTTTGCAAAGGAGTTACTCATTACGAAACTCGGGTGCCCGGTTGCGTTACCAAGATTCATTAGACGACCTTCGGAAAGCACAAGAACCGAACGACCATTGGTCAGACGCCACTCGTGAACCTGAGGCTTGATTTCAACCTTTTGCACACCAGGCAACTTGGCCAAACCGTCCATGTCGATTTCGTTGTCGAAGTGACCCACGTTGGCAATAATCGCCAAGTGCTTCATTCGTTTGATGTGCTCGGTGCGAATTACCGAGTTGTTTCCAGTCGCGGTAATAAAGATATCTACGGTTTCAACAACCGATTCGAGAGAAGCAACCTGGTAACCGTCCATCGCAGCTTGAAGAGCACAGATTGGGTCGATCTCGCTCACGATAACGCGAGCACCCTGTCCGGCCATTGCCTCGGCGGCACCCTTGCCGACATCACCGTAACCGGCCACAAAAACGGTTTTTCCGCCGATGAGAACATCGGTAGCGCGGTTGATGCCATCGGGAAGTGAGTGGCGAATGCCGTACTTGTTGTCGAACTTCGACTTGGTTACCGAGTCATTCACATTAATTCCAGGGAACAAAAGTTGTCCGTCCTGGAACAGTTCGTAGAGGCGGTGAACGCCGGTGGTGGTCTCTTCAGTAACACCAATGATCTCACCGGCGATGCGGGTGAAGCGATCGCTGCTGATCTTCAGGGAATCACGAAGTAGATCGAGAATTACGCCAAACTCGTGAGAGTCATCCGGAGCCTTCGCAGGAACCGAACCGGCCAACTCGTACTCTCGGCCCTTGTGAACCAAAAGTGTGGCATCGCCACCGTCGTCCAAAATCATGTTTGGACCTACATATTCGGCACCTTCGCTGGCGGCCTCAGCCGACCAGTCGAAAATTCGGTCAGTGCACCACCAGTACTCTTCTAAAGTTTCACCCTTCCAAGCGAAAACCGGAACTCCCGAAGGTGACTCCACAGAGCCGTTGCCAACCACTACAGCTGCTGCGGCTTCGTCCTGGGTTGAAAAAATGTTGCAGGACGCCCAGCGAACTTTCGCACCTAGAGCGACCAGGGTTTCAATCAAAACCGCAGTCTGCACGGTCATGTGCAGCGAGCCCGCGATGCGAGCACCGGTAAGAGGAGCGGAGGCCTGGAATTCGTCGCGAAGACTCATCAAACCAGGCATCTCGTTTTCGGCAAGACGAATCTGGTGGCGACCGGCAGCTGCAAGGCTTAGGTCGGCAACTCGGTACTCAAAGGTGGTTTTCTGCATAGGTCTAAGTTTACCCGCAGTAAACTCGCCAACATGGCAGCATTCCGAGCTAGAAGAGAACGTCACGGACGACCTCCGCGCGGTTCGCTGCTATCCCATCTTGGACGCCGTAGCCCGCTCGGTTTTTTTGAATCCGTTGTCGCTCAGACGGTTGAGTTTTTACGTTCCGCCTGGCCCGAAGAATTGGAAAGGTTGACCTGGCAGGT
>JBJORE010000091.1:0-3953 GCA_046049565.1 Actinomycetota bacterium | reverse complement strand
CGAATCATCTCGGTGAAGATTCCTGTAGACAAGATTGGTGAGGTCATTGGTCCAAAGGGCAAGATGATCAACCAGATTCAGGAAGACACTGGCGCAGACATCTCGATCGAAGACGACGGTACCGTATTTATCGGTGCAACCGACGGCCCTTCTGCCGAGGCTGCGAAGGCTGCCATCAACAACATTGCCAACCCTCACGTACCTGAGATTGGCGAGCGTTTCCTAGGAACCGTCGTGAAGTTAGCCACCTTTGGTGCCTTCATCTCGCTAGTTCCTGGCAAGGATGGTCTACTGCACGTTTCAGAGCTGAAGAAGATCTCTGGTGGCAAGCGCGTTGAGAACGTTGAAGACGTTCTTGAGGTCGGCCAGAAGCTTCAGGTAGAAATCACCAAGATCGACGACCGTGGCAAGCTTTCGCTAAGCCCAGTTGTTGAAGGTGAAGCTGCCGCTTCGTCTGACGAAGAGTAAAAACCCTTCATGGCTGAGATCTTTTTCCCATTAGATCGCGCCGAACTTGAGTTCACCGCTTCGGGAGGCAGCACGGTTCGCCGCACTGTTCTCCCAAGCGGTGTTCGCATTCTCTCGGAGGCAATGCCAGGTGCGCAGAGCGTCTCTATTTCGTTCTCTGTGCCGGTTGGTTCTCGCGATGAGACCGGTGGTCACTATGGTTCAACCCACTTCCTGGAGCACCTGTTATTTAAGGGGACTGCCAAGCGTTCAGCCCTAGACATCGCAATTGCCTTCGACTCGGTGGGTGGTTCATCCAACGCTGCCACTGGTAAGGAATACACCTCGTACTACGCCCGCGTGCAAGACAAAGCACTACCGTTGGCTATCGATGTGATTGCTGACATGCTAACTTCTTCGGTGATTGACCGGAAAGAGTTTGAGAATGAACGCACGGTCATTCTTGAAGAGCTGGCCATGAACGACGACGATCCGGAAGATGTGGCTCACGAGGCTTTTACTGCCGCTTTGCATGGAGATCATCCGTTAGGTCGCCCAATTGGCGGAACCAACCAAACCATCACCGATGTCACTCGTGACGCGGTTTGGGAACACTACAAGGCCAATTACCGCCCTCAAGACTTGGTAATCGCGGCCGCCGGCGGCGTAAACCACGATGACCTTGTGCGACTGGTTGAAGATGCTCTAACAGCTGCGGGTTGGGATCTTTCGGTTGCAGCTTCTCCACGTGAACGTCGATTCATAGGAGACACTTTTATTCCTCGTGCAAAGACATTAGACATCATTAAACGTCCAATTTCACAGACCAACATTCTGATTGGTTGCCAGGGATTGGTTGCCGATGATGACGCACGCTACGACATGGCTGTTTTGAACACCGTCCTCGGCGGGGGAATGAGTTCTCGCCTTTTCCAAGAGGTTCGCGAAAAACGAGGCCTTGCCTATTCGGTTTACTCATTCAATCAGGCATATTCCGATGGCGCGATTTTCGGTCTTTACGCCGGTTGTGCTGCTGCGAAATCGACTGAAGTGGCTGGACTACTTTGGGACGAACTTGAAAAGCTTGCTAACGAAGGCATTACCGCCGAAGAACTTGAGTTGGCTCGTGGTAACGTCTCCGGTTCTCTTGCCTTGAAGTTTGAAAGTTCCATGGCCAGGATGAACCGTCTGTTCTCAACCGAGATTCACAACGGAAAGTTCTATGACCTCGATGAAACTTTGATTCGTTACTCTCAGGTTAAGGCAGAGAATGTGCAAAAGGTGGCCCAAACTTTGGTTTCACGCGAGCGCTCTCTAGTAGCCGTTGGCGATGTTACCGAAGCCGCTTTCAAGAGTTTCGCTTAAGGTTGAAATCATGACCACCAAAGTTGCAGTAGTTGGAGCCACTGGCCGCATGGGCAAGTTGGCTCTTGACCTCATTAATTCCGCTCAGGACCTCTCGCTACACGCGACCTTGAACTCATCGTCAGCGCTTAGCGAGCTCGAGGGCGCAGATGTGATTTTTGACGTCACCAAACTCGAGGTAAGCGAAAAAGTTGTGGCTTTCGCCGTATCCGCGGGGATTCCAATTGTGGTCGGCACTTCAGGTTGGTCGGCATCGAAGCTGGAAACCCTGCAGGGCGAAGTCACTAAGGCTGGTTCCACCGTCGTAATTGTTCCAAACTTTTCGATTGGTTCAATGCTGGCCACTCGTTTCGCTGCCGAAGCAGCAAAGTATTTCTCAACAATTGAAATTGTTGAGGCGCACCATGCGCACAAGGTTGATTCACCATCTGGAACCGCTATCCGCACAGCTGAATTGATTGCGGCCGCCAGGGGAGAAGCTCCTCTGGTAACCGGCGTTGGTCAAGTTGCCCGCGGAGAAATTGTGGCCGGAGTGCCGATACACAGCCTGCGCCTAAGCGGTGTCAGTGCCAAGCAGGAAGTCATCCTCGGTGGCGATTCTGAGGTTCTCAGCATTTCACACGAAGTTTCCTCAGTAGCCTCGTACGGCACCGGCATCCTGGCCGCCATCAGATTTGCGACCGCCAATAAGGGTTTGTTCGTCGGGCTGGAAGCGGTCGTTTCCTAAGTGAGATCACCAAAGCTTGGTGCCGCTATTTCGATTGCCCTGCTTTCGATTTATCTATTGGTGTTGAGCAAGTGGGCGTTTGACATGATTGCCGCCGGCTCTTTGATTGGAATCACCGTCGGCAGTCTGGTTTTCATATTCCCATTGTTCGGTGCATACACTCTCTATCGAGAAATCCGATTTGGACTCAAGGCTGAGGCAATGGGAAAAGAGTTAGAGGCAAATGATGAATGGCCAGTTTTCCAGTTAGAGTTACGCCCGAGTGGCAGACCAACGAGGGAA
This sequence comes from Actinomycetota bacterium, assembly GCA_046049565.1. Taxonomy (GTDB): domain Bacteria; phylum Actinomycetota; class Actinomycetes; order Actinomycetales; family Microbacteriaceae; genus Rhodoluna. The sequence continues at coordinate 1,132 of JBJORE010000091.1, read as the reverse complement.
TCGGCCGACGATAATTTCAAGGTATTCGCCCAACTTGCCAAACAGAACCCGGATGACTGGAAGAGCGCATTCGCTCTTTCTCTGGCATACGATGCTTGTGGCGATCGTCCCAGAGCGAGAAAAGCCATGGCCGAAGCCATGGCTCTCTACAAAAAGTAGTTTGTTAGGACTTGATGAGTCCTGCGCGAGCTAATCCCAGCCAAATCTGACAACCCAAGCAGTAGTTGAACACCGCGTTCAAGAAAGCTGCGAAGAACGCAGCCGACGCGGCGATAGTTAGACCTAACTGAATGTCTAGTGCACCGAGAATAAGGCCAGTACCGGCTACTAGTAGTCCAACAAGCTGGGCAAACTGTGGTGGTCGTGGATCTTCAAGTTCTTTTGGCGCCTGTAGTAGCGGCCGAACTAAACGCTTGAAGATGTAACCGTAAGGGTGCTTTGAGTTGCCAAAGAAGGCGCCAATTGCAAAGAGGGCAACAATTATGCTCAAGAGTGCTACAGCGCTTGGAAAAGTCTTTGCATCCAGCGAAAGGTAGACAACTGCCAAAAGTAAAACGGTGGTGATGGCGGCGCCGAAACGTGGTCCGCGTGGGTCAATCTGTGCTTTGCTCATTAGATTACAAAGTGTCCAATCTCTTCTTCAATGGTTGACGGTTTTGGTGCTCCACCAATTCGCGATTTCACGATTCCCTTGGAATCCAGCACGAGTGTGGTGGGAGTTTGAAGGATGCCGAACTTGTCGGCAAGATCAAGTCGATGTGTTAGGTCGACCTCGATGTGAAGCACGCCGTGCGAAGTCTTCTCAAGTTCTTCGAAAAGCTTCGCGGTTTGCCTACACGTGGCACAGGTTTCGCTTGAAAACTGCAGAAAAGTTGTGTGTTCGCCAAACGCGCTTACCGGCTTTCCGTTCTTTGAAGCTCCGATTTCTGCTAGGTCGATCTGAAGCCCATCCTTGATTCGTTTGGCTTTTCCGGTTGATGCTCTCCAGATCAAACCGGCAATAGTTGCAAGCGCGAGTAGCGCAAAGATTGCAATAAGTTTCGGGTCCAGAGGCATAGTTCTAGGTTAGGCGTTGCCACACGCCAAGGGGCTTTGTTGCGAATTCTTACGCACGCAAACGAGTATTCTTTTG
>JBJORE010000090.1:0-3991 GCA_046049565.1 Actinomycetota bacterium | reverse complement strand
TCCAAGACCCCAAGTTCAGCAAGAGCGACGCGGTGTCCAGCAATGGTTTTGGAGGCAGCCACCCATGCAGGAATGCGACCCTGAAGAGCTTGCTGTTCAATGAGCCCGAGTTTCTTCTGGACAGTTCGAAGTTCCTCGAAGGTCTGGTTCAACTTCTCTTCGAGCAGGGCAGTTGGAACCTTAGCAAGGTCGGTCAGCCTGGCAACAAGTGCTCGTTCCAAGGTCAGAGCGCGGAAAGCCTCAATTCCAACAAACGCTTCGATGCGGCGAGAGCCTGATCCTACCGAGGTCTCAGCGCCAAGTGAGAGCAAGCCAATCTGGCTGGAGCGACTCACGTGAGTTCCGCCACACAGTTCACGAGACCAAGGTCCACCAATTTGAATGACTCGAACCTGCTCGTCATAAGTTTCACCAAATAGCGCGACAGCACCAAAATCCTTGGCCTCGGCTTGAGTCATAAAGTTGCTGCTAACAGCAAGGTCACGACGAATCGCGAGGTTGCTCACTTCTTCCAATTCGCTCTTAGTTTCAGCTGAAAGAGCCTGATTCCAAGCGAAGTCAAGACGAAGATAACCAGGCTTGTTGTACGAACCAGACTGAAGTGCCGATGGACCTAAAACCTGTCGAAGGGCTGCGTGAAGCACGTGCGTGCCAGAGTGGGCTTGGCAAGCACCTAGACGCCACTCCTCATCAACAACGGTTACCGCTTTCGAGCCAAGCGACACAGCACCCGAACGAACCAATACTTTGTGAGAGACGAGACCCTTAACAGGCTTCTGAACGTCTAAAACTTCAAGCTCGAAGCCGTCGCCGCGAATGATTCCGGCATCCGCTGCCTGGCCACCTGATTCTGCGTAAAGGCTGGTGGTGTCGAGAATGATTTCACCGACAGCTCCACTCTGAAGCTCTTTTACCGTTGCTCCTTCGTGAATCAAACCTAAGGTCTTGGCATCTGATTCGAGTTCGTCGTAGCCCGTAAATTTAGTGGTACCCAGAGCACGGAAAGCCGAGTAAACCGAGAGGTCGGTGCCACCAAGTTTCTTCTCGCGTGCGTCTGCCTTAGCGCGGTCACGCTGCTCGGTCATAAGTGAGGTGAATCCATCGCGATCAACTGAGATTCCTGCTTCTTCTGCAATCTCAAGGGTCAAATCGATTGGGAAACCGTATGTGTCATGAAGTAGGAAGGCTGCTTCTCCCCCGAGCTGCGAGCCCTTTCCAGACTTGACATCAGCAATTGCCTGGTCAAGCACCAAAGATCCGCTGGTAAGTGTGCGCAGGAAAGCTTCTTCTTCAGCCACAGCCGAAGTCAAAATTCTCTTAAAGTCGGATTCGAGCTCAGGATAAGAATCCTTCATCGCATCCTTGGATACGGTAATCAACTTGCCAATGACGGGTTCGTTCACGCCCATCAGACGCATAGCGCGAACCGAGCGGCGCAAAAGACGACGCAAGACATAGCCTCTACCATCATTTCCAGGTGCAACTCCGTCACCGATCAACATAAGAGAGCTTCGAATGTGATCAGCCACAACACGCAGTCGCACATCGTCGTCGTTAGATGATCCATAGTTTTTGCCAGAAAGTTTGGCAGCCAAATCTAGAACCGGGCGAACCTCATCAATTTCGTAAAGGTTCTCAACACCTTGCATAAGGAACGCAACGCGTTCCAGGCCCATTCCGGTGTCTATGTTCTTCTTCGGAAGCTCGCCTAAGATTTCAAAATCGTCTTTGCCGATACCCTTGCCACGTTCGTACTGCATGAACACAAGATTCCAGATTTCGATATAACGGTTGTCATCAGCCTCTGGGCCACCCTCAATGCCGTAAGCCGGACCGCGGTCGTAGTAAATCTCACTACATGGACCAGACGGACCTGGCTGTCCGGTCGACCAAAAGTTATCTTTCATTCCAAGTCGCTGAATTCGCTCCATAGGAATGTCTGCTATTTCACGCCAAAGCTCGATAGCTTCGTCATCGTCTTTATAAACGGTTACCCAGAGCAGTTCTGGATTGAGTTCCAGTCCGCCTTGCGCCTGTGGCGAGGTAAGGAACTCCCAGGCGAACCCAATTGCCTCGCGCTTGAAATAATCGCCAAACGAAAAGTTTCCATTCATTTGGAAGAAGGTGCCGTGGCGAGTTGTCTTGCCGACTTCCTCGATATCGAGAGTTCTAATGCACTTTTGTACACTCGTCGCTCTAGCGAATGGTGCAGGTACTAGCCCTGACATGTAAGGGATGAATGGAACCATTCCGGCCACAGTGAAAAGTAGTGAAGGATCTTCACTAATCAGGGAAGCGGATGGAACGACGGTGTGCTGTTTGCTGGCGAAGAAATCCAGCCAACGCCGCCTAATTTCAGCGGTCTTCATTGTCTACTTGGCAGACTTTGGTGCTGAGGTACGCTTTGCCGCAGGTTTTGCAGCAGGCTTATCTTCTTCGGAATAACCCTCGATGAAGGCTTCAGCAAGAGTGCGAAGACGAGCAGTTGCGTCGTCATAGGCCGCTTTGGCCTTTGGGTTCTTCTCAATCTCCTTAGCCGCAACCAAACCTACGGTGATACCTGCAGCGAGCCAGAATAGTTTTTTCATGATTAGAACCTACTTCTTTTTACCTAAACCGCTGAAACTCTTCAAGTAAGCAGCTAACTTCACAAGTGGCGAACCAACCGAAGCTGAAAATACTGCAACCAAAGACTGAATGTTGGCGCCCATATCGGCAACGCTGTCAGTAATTGCGTCGACTTTTGCCAATTGTTTGTTGGTTTGGTCAACAGTGACGTTTAGACCCGAAAGTAGTGGCGGGAGATTGTCGTTGATCTCCTTGACCGTAACCGTCGTCTCGTCGAGCAACTTGCCCAATTTGAGAAGAGGAACGGCTAAGAAGAGCACGAAAAGTGCCAAAGCTCCAGCAGCAATAATTGCTGCGATTTCGCCACCACTCATCGGAATCCTAACTAATTTGTACTAGCGAGCTGCGTAGTACTCAACAACCAGCTGAACTTCACAGGTAACCGGCACTTCGGCGCGCTTAGGGCGGCGAGTTAGGGTTGCGTGTAGCTTGTCCAACTGAACGTCTAGGTAACCAGGTACTGGAGGAAGAACGTCGACGTGACCGCCGGCAGCCGCAACCTGGAAAGGCTCGGTCTTTTCGCTCTTCTCATGTACGTGGATGGTCTGACCAGGCTTCACGCGGAAGCTCGGACGGTCAACGCGGGATCCGTTTACAAGGATGTGGCGGTGAACAACCATCTGACGTGCCTGAGAAATGGTGCGGGCAAATCCTGCACGAAGCACTAGTGCGTCAAGACGCATTTCTAGTAGCTCTACCAAGTTTTCACCGGTTAGACCTTCGGTGCGCTTAGCCTCAACGAAGGTGTTACGAAGCTGAGCTTCGCGGATACCGTATTGAGCGCGTAGACGCTGCTTCTCGCGAAGACGAACTGCGAAGTCGCTGTCAGCCTTGCGCTTGGTGCGGCCGTGCTGACCAGGAGCGTATGGACGCTTCTCTAGGTACTTGGCTGCCTTAGGAGTAAGAGCTAATCCAAGGGCGCGCGATAGACGAGTTTTGCTGCGGGTACGTGAAGTTTTAGACACGTGGACCTTTCGGAATATTCATTAACAGTTAATAATTACTGCCTAAGAATGCTCGGCTAATTGAGCATCATTTACTTCTTCTCGCAGCCAGAGAGCTTGAAGTAAATGGCAACCTGTCAAGATTAGCAATAAATCTGACTATTTGCCACGAATAATCTGCCTCAGTCGCTCCCAGAGCGAAATAAGCTCCACCTCAGATCCAAAACGCTTTGGTTGGTAATACTGTCGATTCGCGGCTTTACCATTGACATATTGCTGAGAAACCACGGCAGCTGAGTCATCGTGGGGGTACAAATAGCCCTGACCGTTTCCAAAGTTCTCCGCCCCTGCGTAGTTTGAGGACCGAAGTGGCTTAGGAACAGGGGACACAACGCCAGCTCGAACATCTGCCAGCGCTT
>JBJORE010000089.1:0-3992 GCA_046049565.1 Actinomycetota bacterium | reverse complement strand
GTACGACGAAAAGAACGGCACCTGGATTACCCCGATTGCCGACCCGCACCTACCAATCTTCTACGCGACCGTAAACCTTTGGCACTACCTAGGTCGCGGACTAGACGACAAGGCCTGGATTTCGATGTCGGTTTGCCAGACCGGAACCCCAGAAGACTTCATTCGTGCCGGTCGCGCGCTTGGCGAAGCCATTCGCGACTCAGACCGCAAGGTGTTGCTCGTGGCATCAGGCGCTCTCTCGCACACCTTCTGGCCGCTACGCGAATTGCGCAAGCACGAAGCTTCAGACCCAAAGCACATCTTCACACCAGAGGCCTACGAGTACGACAAGAAGGTTATGCAGTGGTTCGAAGAAGGCAACCACGCAGCCGTTTTGGAAGACTTCCCAAACTTCAAGAAGTTCAAGCCTGAAGCTGGCTTCTTCCACTACCTAGCCATGGCTGGTGCCGTTGGTGAAGAAAACTGGAAGTCGAAGGGTCAGATCTACGGCGAATACGAGAACTCGATTGGTACCGGTCAGGTTCACTACTGGTTCCCAGCCCAAGAGGGTGGTTTCCCTAAGCCTAAGGACGTGACTCTTTCCCGTGACTGAATTTAGAAGAATTCTCCTCGACGGCTACCCGGTTCAGGTTGAACGCGTAGGTTCCGAACTGGTTGCACCCGATGGTCGCAAAATCGCCATCGAGGAAGCCGTGCACCTAGCTCCTAGCGAACCAACCAAAATTGTTGCCGTTCACCTGAACTACGACAGCCGCACCAAAGAGTTCATGACCAAGCTGCCCCCGGCGCCAACCTACTTCCTGAAGCCGACCACCGCGTTGAATTCACACAAAGCTGCCGTGGTTCGTCCTGAGGGTTGCAAGTGGCTCAACTACGAGGGTGAAATCGTGATCATCATCGGCAAAACTTGCCGAAACATTTCCCCCGAGGAAGCTGGCGAATACATCGCCGGTTATTCAGTTGGCAACGACTTTGGTCTGCACGACTTCCGCGACACCGATGCCGGATCTATGCTTCGCGTGAAGGGTTCAGACACTCTGGCTCCGGTTGGTCCTGGCATGGTGACCGATTGGGATTTCCGCAACAAGCGAATCCAAACCATCGTGAACGGCAAGGTTGTTCAAGACGACAACACCGACAACATGGAGTGGAACATGCACTACCTTGTTGCCGACATCGCTCGAACCATCACGCTGCTTCCTGGCGACATGCTTTACTCGGGCACCCCAGCAAACAGCCGCCCAGTGTACCCAGGCGACGTCGTAGAAGTTGAAGTTGAAGGCCTAGGACGACTCACCAACCACATCGTCACCGGCCCAACCGCGATTCGCGAGGATGTTGGCGCGCAGCCAACCGAAAGCGAAGAGGTAATCTCAACCGCCATGGGCGGCGACTGGGAGTTCCGTGGAATTCGCACCCCATCCAAAGACCTTTACCCATCTACCGTGGAGGAAAAGTAAATGATCAAGATCAACGTAGACATGGCAAAGTGCCAACACTATGGAATGTGTGTTTTTGAAGCACCAGACGTGTTCAAACTGAACAACGACGACAAGCTCGAATACACCGCTACCGCCGACGACAGCGAACGCGGAAACGTGGAAGCTGCTATCGATGTTTGCCCAATGCAGGCAATCTTCATCGTTGACTAATCAATGACAAAACCGGTTGTAATCGTTGGCGCCTCGATGGGTGGCTTGCGCTCGGCGGAGGCGCTGAGGCGTTTCGGTTACACCGGACCAATCACTGTCATTGGTGATGAAACCTGGGCCCCATACAACCGCCCGCCGCTCTCAAAAGAGGTGCTGGCCGGCGAAGTGGTGAGCCACGAGACCGTTGCTTTCCCGCAGCGTGCCGCCACAGCAGATGTTGGCTGGGTGCTCGGGCACCGCGTGGTCTCGGCTGACCTTGATCACAACACGGTTACCACCGACGACGGCGAAATTTTCGAGTATTCACACCTGATCATCGCCACCGGTCTTCGACCAAAACGTCAGGTTTATCCAAACAACATTCACGCCGGCCGTCATATCATTCGAACCCTCGACGACGCCATGGGCCTTCGAGCCGAACTCGTTCCAGGCGCACGCGTGGTGGTTTTAGGCGCCGGGTTTATTGGTTGCGAGACAGCCGCCACCGCTCGCAAGCTTGGTTGCGAAGTCACGATTGTGGCACCTGGAACCGTGCCGATGCTTCGCCCGCTCGGTGAAGAGCTTGCCGCCGAACTGCAGCGCCGCCAAGAATCAGAAGGCGTGAAATTTCTCATGAAACGAAGCGTCACCGACCTGATTGGCGAAGCTCGAATTGAAGCCGTGAAGCTGGATGACGGCACCGAACTTCCCTGCGATGTCTTTATTGAAGCAATCGGCAGCCTTCCAAACACCGAATGGTTAGAAGGTAACGACATCAACATCGTCGACGGTTTGCTGTGCGATGAAAACCTTCGAGCCGAGAAGAAAGCCGGTATCAGCTGGTCCAATGTTTGGGGAGTTGGCGATGTGGTTCGTTTCCCAAACCAAATCTTCGACGACGTGCCGAGGCGCGTTGAGCACTGGAACATTCCTAGCGAGTGTGCCAAGTATGTTGGCAACGCCATCGCTACCGGCCAGACCGAGCAGGCGTTCCGCCCAATCCCTTCGTTCTGGTCTGACCAGTTCGACGTTCACATTCTGGCCTTCGGCTTGCTAGCACTTGCCGACCGAAGCAAGTTGGTTGAGGGAAGCATCGACGGCGATTGCGTATTTGAGTATTACCGAGGCGAACAACTGGTTGGCGCCGCCGGAATTGGTCTACGTTCGGTGGTTCAGGGCTACCGCAAGAACTTTGAAAGCTAGAGAGGAACCCATGTCATCATTCTTTGATCTCGACATCTCATTCGAGGACGACGGCGAGCTGCCAGACACTTCGAAGCTTCCAGCGGCAACTCTCAAGGCAGCCATCGAAACCCTGCCAGAGTCACTCGCAGCGGTTGCCATGGGCGTACTCTACGAGAAGCGCACCATGAGCGATGTCTCGCAAGACTTGGGAATTCGCCAGAGCGAACTGGTCTCGCGACTTCACCGCGCCCAGCTTGCAATCGGCATGTACCTCATGAGTCAAGGACGTCCGGGCCACTAATGACCATCAAATTACAGAACTTTATAAACGGTGAATACCGTGAGCCGATTGCCGCCGAGGCAATGGACATTTTCAACCCTGCCGATGGCAAGGTTTATGCCGAAGCTCCAATCTCAAGCGCTGCCGATGTTGATGCGGCGTTCAAGTCTGCTGAGAAAGCGTTCGAGTCTTGGCGTCTAAGCACTCCAGCTGAACGCCAATTGGCGCTGCTCAAAATTGCCGATGCTTTTGAAGCCAGGGCAGAAGACTTAGCCGATACCGAGAGCCGCGATACTGGCAAGCCTCGAGCAATCATGATCCCTCACGAAGTGAACAACATCGTGAACCAGATTCGCTTCTTTGCTGGCGCTGCCAGAAACCTTGAAGGTCGTGCCACCGGCGAATATACCCGCAACCACACTTCATCGATTCGGCGTGAGCCGATCGGCGTGATCGGGCAAATTACACCTTGGAACTATCCAATGGTTATGGCCACTTGGAAGTTTGCGCCTGCGATCGCCGCTGGAAACACCATTGTTTTGAAGCCATCCGACACCACTCCGGCAACCACATTGCTGATGGCCGAGATTGCGTCCGAGTTTTTGCCTGCCGGCGTATTCAACGTTGTGGTCGGCGACCGCACCACTGGTAAAGCCGTGGTTGAACACAAGATTCCCCAGATGGTTGCCATCACAGGTTCGGTTCGAGCCGGAATGGAAGTTGCCAAAACGGCCGCCATCGATGTGAAGCGGGTTCACCTTGAACTTGGCGGCAAAGCTCCGGCGATTGTCTTCCCTGACGCCGATCTTCAGCGCGCAGCATCGACAATTGTTGGTGCCGCTTTCTATAACGCCGGGCAGGACTGCACTGCAGCCACTCGTGTGCTCGTGCACGAA
>JBJORE010000088.1:0-4527 GCA_046049565.1 Actinomycetota bacterium | reverse complement strand
ATCCACAGAATCGGATCAGACCAAAGGTGGCTGGCATCTCGAAAAATTGTGAACCCAGTGGCCACCACAATCGTTGGGAGCATAAACGGAATGGTGATGAGCGACCTCAACACACGTTGACCCACAAAGCGTTTGCGATAGAGCACGTAGGCACCTGGGATTGCCAGAGTCACTGTTATCACCATGGAAACCAAGGCCTGCCAAACGGTGAACCAAGTGATCTGCCAATCTCGTAGGTCGAGCAGGTGAAGAAACCAGTCGCCTTGGAAACCGCGGCTAAGAATATTGGTTAGCGGCCAGAAGAAAAGAACCCCCAAGAAAAGAAGAGGGACAATCCAGCCGACAAGCCGTTTACTCAAACAGTTCGCTCCACGCAGTTATCCATGCCTTGCGGTTTCCCACCACGTTTAGTTGCTGGCCCACCAGGGTGGTTGCCTCTGGTGCAAACTTTTCCCAGTCGCTCGGCAGTTCAATCCCGCCATTCATCGGGTAAACATACATCGACTCAGGAAGCGCCTTTTGGAAGTCTTGCGAGATCATGAACTTCACGAGTGCGGCTGCACCTTTAGGGTTTCGCGCTCCGGTTAGAACTCCGGCGTATTCGGTTTGGCGGAAACAGTCGTTCAGAATGCTGGCAGTTTGACTCTTGCCGTTGTCGCGTACCTCGTAGGCGGGCGAACTCGAATAGCTGAGCACAATCGGATACTGCCCACGCCCGCTGGATCCTGAAAATTCGGTGAAGTAGGCATCTTCCCAACCGGCAGTAATCTTCACTCCGTTTGCCTTTAGCTTCGACCAGTAGTTCAGGTAGCCAGTATCACCGAACTTCGCAACAGTGGTAGCAAGAAAAGCCATTCCGGTTGATGAGGTGGCCGGGTTCTGCACCACGGTCAAATTCTTGTAAGTAGGCTCGACCAGCTGTGAAATATTGTTCGGGGCTGGCAAGCCTCTCGATGCAAACCAGTCGATGTCGTAGTTCATGCAAACATCACCGAAATCGATTGGCTGTAGTTCACCAGTCAGCAAACCGTTCTCTTTGGCCAGGCCAATCAGAGTGTTGTCGATACCAAAAACTGCATCGCCGATTGGTTGCTCTTTAGTGAGAATCAACTTGTTAGTCATCGACCCAGCGTCGCCGGCCTTGACGAGTTTCAATTCGTAACCCGATTCGCTCTCAAACTTCTGAATGAGTTCTTCGCTCATCACAAACGAATCGTGGGTTACCAGAACAACACTTTCATCATTGTTCGCTGGAGAGCAGCTTGCTAGCGCCAGGCTGGTTATCACTGCAACAACTGCAGCCTTGAATAGTTTCTGCACTTTTCGTGCCCTTCTTTTGGTAGGGCACGGGTTAGAGGTCCTCCCTGCGCTGGCATTACCCAGATCAGGTTTGACGGTCGGTGACTACTTAGACACCCTCTCAGTCCGGTATCACCGAACTCCCGTGTACTTCTAGATTAGTGCGATGAAGCAGCTGCAGCCTCTGCGGCTGCCGATTTTTCGCGAAGAGGTTCAGCCTTGATGAAGAACGACATCACGAAGGCAATTGCAACAACTGCGGCTGCCGCAATAAATACGGTAACGGCCGAGTCAGCGAAACCCATGAGGAAAGGGCGAGCTAAACGTGGGTCTAGGGTTGCCAGGAACGATGAGTCACCGTTCAAACGCTCTCCAACGCCGGCTGGGTTAGCAATCGAATCCTTCAAGAACTGAACGTTCGGGTTGTTTGCATCGTACTTACCGGTTAGGAGACCGCCTAGGTATTGCTTGCCTGCATCGGCCATGCCAGTTTGAACTTCTGGAACCTTTAGTGCCGACGCAATTGCGTCTGGCAAACGGTTGAACAGAATCGAGATGAAAACGGCAACGCCGAGTGTTCCACCCATCTGGCGGAAGAACATGGTGGAAGATGTTGCAACACCGATGTCCTTTGCGGGAACAGCGTTCTGTGCTGCCAGGGTGAGTGTCTGCATAAGCTGACCCAGACCCATACCGATTACGACCATCGAGATCGACATGACCCAGATTGGGGTGTCGTACTGGTAGCCAAATAGCGAGATGTAGCCGAGCATCAGCATTCCGGTACCGGTGCTCATGAAGATCTTGTACTGACCTGTCTTTCCAGTGATGGTTCCGCTGATCACCGAGGCGCTCATCATTCCCAAAACCATTGGAAGCATTAGCAGACCAGACTCGGTTGCTCCAACGCCACTAACAATCTGCAGAAGAAGCGGAAGAGTCATCATGCCACCGAACATTCCAACACCAACGATTACACCGAGGATGGTGGTCATGGTGAAGGTGCGGCTGCTAAACAGTTTGAGTGGAAGAATGGCTTCTTCACCGGCGCGGCGCTCAGCAATGATAAACAGGACGATACCGACAACGCTCACTGCGTAGTAGGTAAGCGAGGTTGCACTACCCCAGCCCCACTCGCGCCCATTCTCGGCGACTAGAAGCATTGGTACTACCGCCATGATGATTGTGGTTGCGCCAAACCAGTCGATGCGGTGCTTGACCGGAGTGTGAGGCACGTGAAGGAACTTCCAAACCAGGTAAAGAGCGAGTGCACCGATTGGTACGTTGATCAGAAAGATCCACTTCCAGCCTTCGATACCGAGAATCATTCCGGCATCCGCGAAGAGACCTCCAACCACTGGGCCAAGCACACTCGAGGTTGCAAATACTGCCATGGTGTAGCCCTGATAACGAGCGCGTTCGCGAGGAGGCACGATGTCGCTCAGCACTGTAATAGCTAGCGAGAACAAACCACCGGCACCAATACCTTGCACTGCGCGCCAACCGGCAAGTTCCAGCATCGAACCAGAGAGTGACGATAGGGCAGAACCGGCTACGAAAATTGCAATCGCAATAATGAACAGGCGTCGGCGTCCGAAGATGTCACCGAGCTTGCCGTAAATTGGGGTCGAAATAGTTGACGTAATTAGATAGGCGGTAGTCACCCAAGCCTGAAGCTCAAGACCGTTTAGGTCGTCGGCGATGGTACGCATTGCGGTACCAACCACGCTCTGGTCTAGCGCCGACAGGAACATGCCCGCCATTAGGCCAATTAGTACCAGCAGAATTTGACGATGTGACATTTCGCCGGCAACGACGACTTCTTGTTTTTTGGACATTTCGACTTCTTTCAACACACAGGTAGCATTTACTAATGTGAAAACCCGCAACCTAGAACCTAATCGGGGCGTTGCGCGTACTTTTTCCGTGAGGGCAATCACCCTCGCTCTATTGGTAAGTCTAGTTACTCTTACTCCCACCGCTGCCATCGCACTCGATGTGTGTGAAGTTGATGCCACCAACGTTGTTTGTGTTACTGGCAAAGCTAGTTCTATTCAGGTGGTTGTGAACAAGACTCGACCGTTAATGCCGAAAGAGTATTCACCGGAGAACTTGACCCGCATTCCTAGGTACAACCCTGCCGGTGTGGTGGTTCGAAAAGAAGCATCAGCAGCATTGGTGAAGCTAGGCGACGGCATGAAAGCTGCGGGCTACGGAACCCTGTGGGTCAGAAGCGGCTATCGAAGTTTCAAAGCTCAAGTGAAAATGCATCAGGCAAAAGTTGCCGCCTATGGAAAGATCAAGGGCGAGCTTCTGGCAGCCCGTCCCGGTTTTTCTGAACACCAGACCGGACTCGCACTGGACCTGGGAGTGCAAGGCTCATCCACCATCGGTTCCACCGCCGGCAACTGGTTAGCAAGAAACTGCTACAAGTATGGATTCATCGTGAGGTATCCATTCGGCAAAACCAAGATCACCGGCTATAGCTATGAACCTTGGCACTTCAGATTCGTAGGAGTTGAGGTCGCCAAGGCGATGAACAAACAAAAGGTGTCAACACTGGAAGAGTTTTACTCGCTTCCGGCTGCTCCTGGCTATGTGAACTAGCCGAGTACCGAATCTACTAACTCTTTGGCCTCAGCCTGAACCTGCTTTAGGTGTTCGTTTCCTTTGAAGCTTAGGTGTTCGTTTCCTTTGAAGCTTTCCGCGTAAATCTTGTAGACGTTCTCGGTTCCCGAAGGACGTGCGGCAAACCAAGCGTTCTCGGTTTCTACCTTCAATCCTCCGAGAGCGGCTCCGTTGCCAGGTGCATGGGTAAGAATTGCGGTGATGCTTTCGCCAGCCAATGAGCTTGCGGTAACGGCGTCTGCCGAAAGTTTTCCGAGCTTTGCCTTCTGTTCCAAAGTTGCTGGTGCATCGATGCGCTCATAGACAGAGGAACCAAACTTCGCCGTTAGCAGACCGTATTGCTGCGAGGGAGTATTTCCAGTCACAGCGGCTATTTCACTAGCGAGCAGGGCAAGGATGATTCCGTCTTTGTCCGTTGACCAGGCTTCTCCATTACGCCGGAGGAAGCTGGCACCAGCCGATTCCTCACCACCGAAACCAATCGAGCCGTCGATAAGACCTGGCACGAACCATTTGAAACCAACCGGCACTTCGATTAGCTTGCGGCCTAGTTCGGCTACAACGCGATTGATGATGGAAGACGAAACCATGGTCTTTCCA
>JBJORE010000087.1:0-4988 GCA_046049565.1 Actinomycetota bacterium | reverse complement strand
CAGAAGACCATCATCAAAGACGAACTCGATGAAATCGTTGCCCGTCATGGCGACGACCGTCGCAGCCAGATTGTTGCTGGTCTAGACGGAGACGTTAGTGCTGAAGACCTAATCCCTGAAGAGGAAATGGTTATCTCGCTTACTCGCGGTGGTTACATCAAGCGCACCAAGAGCGACAACTACCGCCAGCAGCACCGCGGTGGCAAGGGCGTGAAGGGTGCGAACCTTCGAGCCGACGACGTGGTTGAGCAGTTCTTTGTAACAACGACCCACCACTGGTTGTTGTTCTTCACCAACAAGGGACGCATCTACCGCACCAAGGCTTACGAAGTACTTGAAGCCGGCCGCGACACCAAGGGCCAGCACGTAGCTAACCTTCTTGCCCTGCAACCAGATGAAAAGGTGACCCAGGTTCTAGACCTGAAGGACTACTCGGTAGCTCCTTACCTAGTTCTTGCAACCAAGTCTGGTCTAGTCAAGAAGACCGAGCTAACCGCATACGACACCGCCCGCACCTCAAGCGGCGGAATCATCGCGATCAAACTTCGCGAAGACGATGAACTGGTTTCGGCAATCCTTGTTTCTGAGGAAGACGACCTAATCCTGGTTTCACGCAAGGGTATGTCGATCCGTTTCTCGGCTAGCGACGAAAGCCTTCGCCCAATGGGACGCGACACCTCTGGAAACATCGGTATGCACTTCCGCGGCGACGACAACCTGCTTTCAGCCTCGGTCATCAACGACGTCGACGGCGCCTACGTATTCGTGGTCACCGAAGGCGGTTTCGCGAAGCGCACCTCGGTTGATCAGTACCGTCCGCAGAACCGCGGCGGTATCGGTATCAAGGTAGCCAAGCTTGAAGAAAAGCGCGGCGACTTGGTTGGCGCACTGATTGTTGCGGAAGACGATGAAGTACTCGTTGTTGCCGAAAGCGGAAAGGTTGCCCGCTCTGCGGTTGCCGAAGTTCCAGCTCGCGGCCGCGACACCATGGGTGTTGTCTTCGCTAGACCTGATGAAGGTGACTCGATTATTGGACTTGCCAAGAACTCAGAGCGTAATCTTGAATCTCAGGGTGACGAAGAGCCTGCAGTCGAAGAAGCTGAGGCAGAAGGAGTAACCGAATGAGCAACATGATCAACCGCTTGAAGAAGCGCGATCTACCTCCGGTCAAGCAGGTTCAGCTAAAGCTTGTGCGTATCGACTTCTGGTCGGCTGTTCGAACCGGTTTCACAATCACAGTTGGCCTAGGAATCGCGCTAATCGTTGCATTCGTGGCTCTTTGGGCTTTGGTTAGCTTCACACCTTTGTTCTCAAGCCTCAACGGTTTGCTGGCAACAGTTACCGGCCAGGCAACGAACATCACGGTTAGCCTTCCAACCGTTCTAGGAGTTGGCTTTGGTTTGGCGTTATTCAACATCGTTTTTGGCACCTTGCTAACCGGTGTTTCAGCTTTGGTTTACAACATCATTGCTCGAATCACCGGCGGCATAAAGATCGGTTTCACCAGTAACTAGGTAAAAGGATTTGAGCCTGAGAAGTTTTTAGCGTAAAGTTAGAAAGGCTCTAAGGGCCTATAGCTCAGGTGGTTAGAGCGCTTCACTGATAATGAAGAGGTCGGAGGTTCAAGTCCTCCTAGGCCCACGATGGTTTCGAAAGAAATCCTCAATGGGGACTTAGCTCAGTTGGTAGAGCACCTGCTTTGCAAGCAGGGGGTCAGGGGTTCGACCCCCCTAGTCTCCACGCAAGTGGAAACGGCCAGTCAGAAATGACTGGCCGTTTTTCTTTTTAACCTTTGCTTTAGTCGAATTCTAGAAACTCGCTTAGGAAGCTTTTCTTCTTTCGAGGCTGCTGGGTTTCCTGGCGATACCCGGTTGATTGTGGCTGGAAGCTTTCCGACGAATCTGCTTCGGCGTTGATTAAGGCCTCTAGTTCTCCACGATCTAGGAAGACACCCTTGCAACCTGTGCACTGGTCAACGTTTACACCGTTCCTCTCGTAGGTTCTCATGGATTCTTGGCACTTTGGACAGGTAAGCATGTTGTTCCTTTCGATTGGATGCGGTCGCATTAACTGCTATTCAAAAACACCTACCTGAGAAATGCCTGAATGCTTCACTGAGTGAGACAGGTAGCATTAGGTCATGGAAGACCTTGCTCTAATCGTTAGTTTGATGTTGTTGACTGAACTGCTGTTCTCACTAATCGTGGTCACGTTTGCCGTAATTTATCGATTCAAGAGACGTTTCAAAAGAACAACCATGGTCCTTGTTGGTGTGTTGACCATAATGGCCGGTTGGCTGATGGGATTGAGTGTTCCAATGGGCATTCCACCAACGGTTGCACTTATTGTTTCAATCCTGTTTATGTACATCCCGGTTCGCCAGAAAAAGTAGAACGGCGACACTAACCATTGCGGTGATTAAGCCGCAACCCAGGATGGCAATGCGGATTCCAAACACTTCTGATACCCATCCAATTAGTGGGGATCCGATTGGCGTTCCACCCATCATGACCATCATGTAGATACCAATTACGCGTCCGCGCACTGCCGGTTCGGTGGTGGTTTGAACGTAGGTGTTCGCGGCGATGAAAGACATGATTGCCATGAGCCCACCGATTGGTAGGAGTAGCGAGTAAATTCCGTAGCTTGGGCTGATAGAAAGCGCAGCTAGTGAAAGCCCAAAAAGAGTCATTCCAGCGGCGATATATTTCGGCGTGCGGAAGCGCTCGAGTCGAGATGAGAGCATGGCTCCGGTAAGGGAACCAATTGCCAAGAATGTTCCCAGACCTCCGAATTCGGTTGGACCCATGTTGAAAACATCAGTTGCCATTAGCGCGTTGAAGATTTGGTAGTTCATTCCGAAAGTTGCAGCCATGAACACCAAAAGAATTATCAACTGAAGGTCATTGCGAGTTCCAAGATATTCAATTGATGCCTTCAGCTTTACTTTGTCTTTTGGCTTGGGCTCAATGTTGAGATCTTTAGAGCGAATCGAGCCTAAGGCAAAGAGCATAGTCAGATAGCTGAAGGCATTGATTAGAAATGAGGGTCCAGTGCCAAACGCAGCAATGAGAATTCCACTAACACCAGGGCCGATTAGGCGACCAATGTTGAAGTTGATGGAGTTGAGGCTTATGGCATTTGGCACATCGTCAACTGGCACTAGTTCACTTGTGAAAGTTTGACGGATTGGAGCATCTAGTGCCGAGAAAATTCCCAAACCAAAGGCGAGTGCGTAGACATGCCAAATCTCGACTGAGCCACTTAAGACCAAAATGCCAAGCAACAGAGCGATCAAACCGGACGCCGCATTCGAAATGAATAGCAACTTGCGTTTGTCGAACCGGTCTGCGAGAACTCCACCCACTGTGCTGAAGAACAATGTTGGCGCGAATTGCAATGCTGTCACAATACCCAGCGCTAGTGGTGATTGGGTAAGTTCAAGAACCAGCCAGTCTTGAGCGATCCGTTGAGCCCAAGTGCCGGTGTGAGAGAGAACGCTGGCCGGATAGAGGATGCGAAAGTTTCGGTGCCGAAGGGCGCGAATCGATTCAACCTTTTTCAGGCGTGCCTTTACCTTCACTTCCGGAGAGCAACTCCCGTTGACGCTTCGAGAATGAGTAGTGCTGCCAGGCGAATAGTTATCTGGTCGGCGGAATCAGCGGTCGCATCAATCTCGGTGATGTCCAAACTTGAAACCGTATTTGTTTTTCCGGCCAGGAACGCAAACTGTCTCAGCTCATCGGCGCTGATTCCACCTGGAGCTGCCGCCGGACAGGCTGGCACAACTGCGCGGTCACAAACGTCTACGTCAAAGTCAACATGAATTGCTTCGACGCTCCCTAGGAAGTCGATTGCTTGCTGCCAGGTCTCTGCTGGATTCTGGCGACGAAGCTGGTCGCGGGTAATTACAAGAATCCCAAGGTCTTTGGCTAGCTTGGCGTCGATCTGAACGATCTTGTTGCCCGGTAAACCTGCCTCAACGAGGCGTCTCACCGGGGAACCGTTGCTCACGCCATCGCGAAGATCGTGGTGGGCGTCGAAGGTGACTAGACCTGATTTGGTTAGGTCGTGACCTCCAGCCATGGCTGCGAAGGTTACCGAGTTGTCGCCGCCGAGGGCGACGGATAGCTGGCTGGTGTCCGCTGCTTGCTTCGCTAGGTGCTTGGTTTCTTCTTCACCCTGCGGGCTGTCTGGGTGGAAGATATTGCCGAAGTCTCTGGCTACTAGTTCGTTTAGGTCGATGTCGTGAGTCCAGCTATAGGTTGAGTAGCGAAGGAGTGCTCCCCGAATGGCGTCAGGCGTGGTGTGTGCCCCGGTTGGCGAGATGCTGGTTTGACTCGCGCAAATGCCATATACAGCTACGTCGATGTTTGCTTCGTCAGCAAATGGCTTCAGCCAGTGCGCAGCTCTAGGCCATTTAGGGTCCTCTTTTGGTGCACTCATTTTTGTGTTGCTCCCAATCGCTTGGGTTGGCGTCCTCTGTTCTAAAGGTTACTGCGAATGCAGCCGTTGGTAGTCCTAGATGATTGGTTGCGGCGGCGGCGATGGTGTTCAGCCCTTCTGATACATGTCCTGATTCAACTGCGAACCCTTGTGCTAGTTCTTGTTCGAGCAGTGTTTGCAGCTCTTTTGAGGTTTCCGGACCTTGTTCGGTTCGACGGGAGATTGGTTTGGTGCTCGGGTAAAGAGCCTTGAACTGACTTCCAGGCAGCAGAGCAAGCATCGATCGTCCACTTGCCGTCAGGTGAGCAGGTAGCCTCACCCCAACATCGGTAACCACAACTGCAGCCTTCGTCGGGTTTTCTTTTAGGAGGTACAAAAGTTCAGAACCATCGAGGATTCCGACCTGGGCGGTTGAGTTGATTTTCAACTGATCGAGTTGAATCACTAAGCGGTGAAGGATTGGGCGGGCCAGGCGTTCCAATGGATCGTGGCGGAGGTACGCGGTTCCCAGCTCGAAGGCAGCAACTCCAATTCCCCAACGG
>JBJORE010000086.1:0-4160 GCA_046049565.1 Actinomycetota bacterium | reverse complement strand
TCTCCTGGCTCCACAAGCGAAACAGCCTTTACGATGGCTGCTTCAGGAGGACTCACCTCATAAATCTCGCCATCTGGACGTGCCTGCTTTGCAGAGGCCATAAGAGTGGCTCGAATCGAAGCTGCATCCTCAAAGCGAGGGTGGTGGTCGGTGATTACCAAAATGTCAGAATTCTCGACGGCAACTTGAGCCATAGCTGGGCGCTTGCTCGCATCACGATCACCGTCGGCACCAAACAACATCACGACTTTTCCAGAAGTGACTTTTCTCACGGCACTCAAAGTGTTCAAAAAAGCATCTGGGCTATGCCCAAAATCGACAAACACAGCCGGGGAACCGGCTTCAGAAACGAGCTCGGTGCGGCCAGGTAGATAGCACTTGATTCCAGAGGCTAGAGCATCGGAAATACGATCTTCACTAAATCCTGCCTGAACCAGCATGGCAATCGCCAAACCAGCGTTTGACGCCATGTGCGCACCAATAATTGGAAGGGATGTACGGATCACACGACCCGAGGGTAATTTAACATCAAACTTGGTCAGGCCAGGAAGTTCTTCCGTTACCAGTACCTGAAAGTCAGCTTCGATGTCTTGGCGATAAGTCACCGTGACAATAGGAATATTTGAAAGCTTTATGAAGTCAGCTGCGTATTCCGAGTCAAGACTCACAACACCACGTCTTGCGCGGTCAGGCTGGAATAGCTCGGCCTTAGCTGAAAGGTATTCGGCCATGTCTGCATAATCATCCAAGTGGTCGTGACTGAGATTGGTAAAACCAGCAACATCAAAAACCAAACCGTCCACGCGCAACTGCGTTAGGGCTTGAGCCGATACCTCAACAGCGACCGAAGAAACATTGCGTTCGCGCATACGGGCAATTAAAGATTGCATTTCCGTTGATTCAGGGGTTGTTAAACGACTGACAATAACCTCACCGGCAATGTGGCGTTCGGCTGTAGATGTGAGTCCGGTGACTTCTCCTAGCTGACTTAGCATGGCTTCGAGGATGTATGTGGTTGAGGTTTTTCCGTTAGTTCCGGTAGTGCCAAACAGTTTTGGCATCACTTCTGGATGATTCCCATAGACAAATGAAGCTAGCGGTCCAAGATGTGCACGTGGGTTCTCCAGAAGCAAGGTCGGAACACTTACTTCCCCAATAACCTCCAACCCTGATGAATCCGAAACAATGGCAACTGCACCCAGATCTATTGCTTTTTGAAAAAACTTTGCACCATGGGTCTTCAGTCCAGGCATCGCGACAAACAAATCGCCGTTTCGTAGGTCATTCGTGTTCATACTGATCCCGGTAACAGCAATGTCCGAATCACCAGTCAATAGTTTCAATCCGCACGAATCAACTAACTTCGAAAGCTTCACCGGAACCACCAAATCAGGTCGGATGGTAGGCGGAATTTGTTCGATCATTTACTTCCACTCCGTCGGAATATTCTTAGATTTGGTGGTTGAAGGTGGCACGCGGTAGGCACGTAAAACTTGCTGCATTATTTGTTTGAATACCGGAGTGGCACCAATCGAGCTAGCTGTTCGACGAGATTTATAGAGCATTACCGCAACCACGTACTTTGGATCTTCGGCAGGGGCCAAACCGATGAACGAGATTGCATACAAATTACCGTAGCGGTCACCCTGCTTAATCTGGGCTGTTCCTGATTTACCACCGACACGGTATCCAGCTACTGCAGCGGTCTTTCCAATGTTTCCTTCTTCAACAACCTTTTCCAACATGTCAATTGTTGATCTTGCAGTTGCCTCAGATACCGCACGAACCGGAGCTCCAACCGGGTAGTTAGTTACCGAACCATCCGCGGCGGTGCATCCTTCGAAAAGTTGCGGAGATAGACGAATACCACCATTGGAAATCGCTTGGAATGCGTAGGCCATCTGGATAGAAGTTGCAGCAACACCTTGGCCAAACATGGAGTTCTTATCGGTTAGGAGGTCCCAGCTTTTGTACTTGCCCAAGATTCCACTGCCTTCACCCTCCATGTTTAGGGAGGTTTTTGCGCCTAACCCGAACTTTTTCATATATTCGTAACGTTCGGCCCTAGAGACCTTTGCGCCAATTTGAATGATTCCAGTGTTTGAGCTGTCTCGCAGGATTCCGGCGAGCGTGAGTTTCATTGTCGGGTGGCTGTGGGAGTCAGAAATCCAAGTGTTTCCCCAGGGCATTTTCACCTTGAATGGCGCCACTACCTGGCTCGTTGGGGTGGCAGCGCCTAAATCTATCGCCGTTGCGGCAGTAATCATTTTCATGGTCGACCCAGGCTCGTAGTTGTAGTTGAAAACTTTCGCTTGACGGTCTCGCTCGATGGCTGCTCCAGGATTATTTGGATCAACCGTCGGCGCCTCTGCGGCGACTAGTAATTTTCCTGTCTTTACTTCCACAACAACAGCCGTTCCGAAGTCGGCTCGCTCGTTTCGAACGGCGGTTTCAAGCACTTGCTGCGAAAAATACTGAAGATTGGTGTCAATTGTTAGTTTGAGGTTTCCACCATTTTTCGCTTGCTTAGCAACAATGGCGCTATCAGGGATGCGAATTCCGTCGACGCCCTGTTCGTATGTTTCCTTGCCGTCTACTCCGGCGAGGCAAGAATTCATTTTGCTCTCTAGCCCGGCCTTGGTGGCGCCGTCTGAGGTTATAAAGCCAAGGATATTGCCTGCAACCGCACCGTTTGGGTATACCCGAGACATGTGTGAATCGAAATAGACCCAGGGAATGTTTAGGCTGTTGATTTGTGAATAAACCGAAGAATCAACTTTCTTCTTCAGGTTTGCATATTGGCCGGTGCCCGAAGCCTTTCTGAGCACTTCTTCCTTGTCCATCTCGAGAATTGCGGCGAGCTGCCCAGCAATCTGGTCAACGCTTAGTGTGATGGTTGATCCATTTACTTCGCGTGTGATTGGACCCACGTTTACAGGCGCTACGTTCACGTCGTAACGATAAACGGAACGAGCTAATACCTTGCCATCTTTGTCGTAGATTGCTCCACGAACAGCCTCGATGGTACGAGTTTTTTGACGATTCTCCAGGCTGACTTTATTGATGGCACCTGCATTAACTATTTGCAGGTCAAGGAGATGTAGTACGAAAAGGACGACGAAACCTGCGACGATCAACCGCAGAATCCCGAACCTTTGGCGTTCCTGATTAGGTGGCAGCAAACTCATAATGCCTACCCGATAACTAGTTGGTTGGTGACGCCTGGATCGAGTTACCTGAACCCGAGGCCAACGCCACCGATGACTTACTTGACGCTAACACGCGATCCGTGTTTTTCAGGGTCAGGTTGGTCGTGTTTGTGTCGGTAGTCATGGCCGCATTTGGAACCAAGTTACTGGAAACTGTTCGCTCGTTTGCCTGAGCCCGGCGGGGCTTTCCGATGACAGTTCCATCAGAAAGGTGAAGGAAAACTGGGTTCACATTGGAGACCATTCCGAGCGAGTGGGCTACGTTTACCAAATTCTGGTTCGACGAAAGCGAGTTCACCTCTGAGCTCAAGATGTCCGCTTGGGTGGTCAGAGCATGCTTTTCAATTTTTAGGTCAGAAATCTCGTAGGTGAATTGAGCGGTGAGTCCACCCATAAAAACGTGAAGCAACTGAATGGCAACCAGTCCGCCAAGCAAAGTGATTGATAGCTTCAAAGTGCGTGGGTTCACCGCACGCAGCCCACGAAGTTTTGGGCGCTGGTTTACGCTTCTGGTTGCTGCTCGTAATGCACTCATGCTGCTTCTCTGATCTTCTCGGCCGCGCGCATCCTCACCGATGCCGCACGTGGATTGGCTAGTTTCTCGGCATCGCTGGCGACAGCGGTGCCCTTCGTGAGCATTCGAATTACTGGTGCATGCTCCGGAAGTTCGATTGGCATCTCAATTGGGGTGAGCGAAGTGGCTGCTCGCACCATGGCGTTTTTGACGATGCCGTCTTCAAGTGAGTGATAAGACATAACCAGGATTCGGCCACCAACTCGAAGCGACTGAATTGCGGCCGGAATGGTTTCTTCTAAGATTTCCAACTCGCCGTTTACTTCAATGCGAAGCGCCTGAAATACTCGCTTTGCTGGGTGCCCGCTCGTTTTGCCTGGAATGTAGGGAACAATTCTGCTAACTAGGGAGGCCAAATCCGCACTTGCAGAGAACAA
>JBJORE010000085.1:0-4161 GCA_046049565.1 Actinomycetota bacterium | reverse complement strand
GCAAGGCGCCGAAACGCTCGAGGAAATGGCAAGAGCCGCCAACCTTGAAATGAAGATTGACGGCTCTCGTCTAATGCTATTTACAGATCAGCGTTAGCCTTCCTTCACCATCGGCATGATGCCTTGGTCTAGCTTTGGAAGCTTGATGATTCCATCCACAATCGACATAACTGGGGTATACCAGCCATCGGTGTTCTTGAGCATGTAACCAGGAACCAACCAGGCTCCACCCTTGGAGTCCCAAATCATGAGCAGCGCCGACTTAGCGGAAGTCAACTTCATGACAACCTTTTCTGGGGTTGGCTCCGGGATGGGTTCTACGGTCGGTTCGTCGGTTGGTTCTGGGGTTGGCTCAACAGGTGGTTCTTCGGTTGGCTCCGAACCTGGTTCACTGGTTTCGCCCTCGGTCGCTGGTTCGGTGGTTCCTGTTGATGTGGCCACGCCATCGCGTGCCATCATGAGACCTCCACCTACTGGGCCATAGAAGCTACTGTTGGCCGAGCCACTGTAACGCCAGTCGCCAAGGCGCTTGACCGAGTCGCGCTCAGAAACGGTTCCAAAGGTTCCCTTGTTTTCAATAGACACGTTGTTGCCGCTGGCGCTAACGATGTCTCCGTTTGGTGCCCAACTTACCGCCCATTCAATTGCAGTCGGCTGTCCGTCAACCTTTAGTGAAGCGGATGCGTACATTCCCCACTCGCCAGAAGTGACTGTGATTTCATCGGTGCCGACGGTTAGTCCGGTGGCTGCAAAAATCTCTTGGGCGGTTTTGAGTGCCTCTGCCTTGGACGGTAGGTTCAGCTTTTCGTTGTAGTTGGTGTAATTGCTGTAATACCAGTTACCAGTGCCCGCCCAAGTTAGCTGAATGCTTGGCTTTTCGTAGTTGTCTTTGACCCCATAAAAGTAGCTAAAGGTCTTACCTTCGTCCCAGGTTTGCTTGTCTAGCTCACCCTTTACGTTGAACTGTGCCGCAAGTTTCTCGATTATTGATTCTGGATCGCCCTGAAGGTTCAGCTTGTATACATTGCCATTACCCGGAGCTGAGGATAGGTTCTCGCCTGCCACATATTCATAATCAACCCAGATGGACATTTTGGCATCTGCGCCTGTTTCTGCCGAGTTCCTAACACCCGATCCTGCACCAAGATCAAATAGAGGGGCCTGAGTTGGCATAACGGCAAAGATCGCGGTTGCGGCGACAGTGCTGGCGCTTAGGCCTAGCAACAACTTACTTCTAAGGCTAGGACGGGGCTTTGTGATGCCAGCCAGAATGGTTTCATCGCCTAGGGTAGGAACCTCAGTGCCAACCGACTTTCGAAGCTTGTTCAAGTTTTTGTTTTCCATATCTTGCATGTGTCGCTAGCCCTCGAGTTCTTTCATAATTTCGGAAAAGTTTTTCTTCGCACGGTGAAATCGAATCGTCGCGGCATTGTTGGAGACCTTCAAGACCTTTGCGGCTTCGCCAATCTCTAGCCCTTCGAGGGCAATCAGGGACAGCACAATTCTTTCGGCAGGCTTGAGCCTGGTCCAAGCAATTCTGACCGTTACGTTGGCTATGGCTAGGTCGTCTGCCGATGGCGCGATTAGATCTGAGTCCAAAAGCGGAAGCACAAAACGACGCTGTTCTTTTCTTCGGTGATTTAGAAGCACGTTGTTAGCAATTCGGAATAGCCAGGGTAGCTCGTGACCAAGAGGAGCTTTGGCTCGCTTCTGCCATGCAATGGAGAACACCTCAGCCGCTAATCCCTCTACCTCACTTGTGGAAGTGCGGTAGGCAAAGAATTTTGATATTGCAGGCAGGCAAGCACGATAGTGCTCGGTGAATTCTCTGCTGTCCATAGTCATCTCAGGAAGTTTATGTCGCGAAGTTGTTAGTTATTTCTAAATTCACACGAATCTTCGTGATCCTGAATCAGACCAATGGCCTGCATCATGGCATGCATGGTGGTTGGACCAACAAAGTTGAAGCCCAGTTTGCGAAGTTCTTTGGAAAGAGCGGTGGACTCAGGGGAGACCGATAGGTTTCGGCGCTCTTCGGTGGGGCAGTGCTTCTGAATCAATTCTTCGAGCGATAGTTTCTGTTCTTGAATGACACGAGCATTGTTTATTACCGCCTGGATCTTCCCACGGTGACGGATGATTCCCTCGTTGGTAAGCAAGCGTTCAACGTTTTGCTCGGTCATCTTGGCTACATCCGCGATTTTGAAGTTCAGGAAGGCCTCACGAAAGCCCTCACGTCTCTTCAAGATGGTTAGCCAGCTCAGACCCGCCTGAAAGCCTTCGAGGCTGATTCTCTCGAACAGGGCGTCTTCGCCAGTGACTGGTTTACCCCACTCGGTGTCGTGGTATTCGATGTAGATGGGGTCGGCAGTTACCCAGGCGCAGCGATGCATTAGTCCTTGGTCTCGATGCCTTCGAGAGCTAGCAGCCAGCGCTTGGTTGGAAGTCCATCGCCACCCGAATAGCCGGTGATCTTTCCGCTAGCACCTAGAACTCGGTGGCAGCCGACAATCAGGGGAACCGGGTTAGAACCAACGGCTCCGCCAACTGCGCGAACCGCTTTGGGGTTTCCGATGTTCTTTGCGATTTCTGCGTAAGTTGTTACCTCGCCGAAGCCAATCTTGGCGATTTCCGCCCAAACTGCCTTCTGGAAGGTCGTTCCTTTTAGCTCGGTGGCAAAGTCGAGGTCTTGACTCTTGCCCTTGAAATAACTGGACAGCTGCTTCTTTGCGTCTTGAAGCACCGAAGCCTTGCCGAAGTCGGGTGTGATTTCGTTTCCCATGGTGAGGTAGACGACCTTGTTGTCATAGGCAAGGAGAGTGATCGCTCCAACTGGAGAGTCGAAGGTCAGCTTCGCATCATGAATCGGCAAGTTCATAAATCAAGATTATTTGGAATTGTTCCGATGAAGTTGCCGTGAAGAAATATGTGGATAACGCCTTATGCGCCTTTTGGTCCTGAATTCACGATGAGAGGCTTTGGATTAGCCGACTTATCTGTCGCCAATGCAAGGGTTTTCTTCAAAGTAATTGAAGGCTTGCCCTTAACCTTGATGGTCATTGTTAGAGTCACTGGCTCTTTGCCATAGGTCAACCCATACTTCGATTGATCTAGTTGAGCAAGTGGTTGGAACTTCTGTCCAGCTGGCACTCTGATCGACTTGGTAGTGGTCGGGATAGCTGTCTTAAAGTTGATGAATTTTTGGTCAAGAGTAAGCAGGCTGCCAATCGCTAATTGGTCATTGCCTAAAGCCAAGAAGGTTCCAGCGTTGACCAAGTTGGTGCCGTTCGGTGTTACTGAGAACTTAATGGTGGCGTCTTTATCGCAGGAGAACAATCCAAAGCCCGAAACTCGTGAGGATCCGTGCTTCCAAGAACCAATGGTGTACGAAAAATGGTCCCAGTTCTTAAGTGTTTCGTCGTTACAACCAATACTTGCCAGGGTTGCTGGCTTTGCTGGCTTAGCCGGCGAGCATCCAGTTAGTGCACCTGAGAACACTGCCACGACAGAAATTGCGGTTAGAGCTTTTAGACCAAATGATTTCATTTGAATCCCCCCTTTTTCTTGAGTTTACGTTTTTTTTGCGAGTGCTACTTCTAACTTCCGATTGTGTGTAACGAGTGGATAACGCGTAAAAGGAAAGCCCCAGCGAATTCGCTAGGGCTTTCCTTTGTTTATGTCTACTTGACGATGTCCCACGCCTTGGTGAGGGTTTCCCTCACGAGGCTTTCCATCATGTCGAAGTCGGCTTGGTCTGAGGTTAGTGGCGGGGCCAACTGAACCACAGGGTCTCCACGGTCATCGGCACGGCAGTAGAGGCCCTTGCTGTAGAGGTCCTTGGTGATGAAGCCGCGCAGGAGCTTTTCGATCTCTTCAACCGTGAAGCGAGCTTTGGTCTCTTTGTCTTTGACGAGTTCGATGGCATAGAAGTAGCCGGTGCCACGAACGTCGCCAACTATGTCTAGGTCGCTCAGCTTGTCCAGAGTCTTCTTGAAGTTATCCTGGTTGGCCTGAACGTGACCAACAAGGTCTAACTCGTCATACATGTCCAGGTTCTCGAGGGCAACCGCGCAAGAAGCTGGGGAAGCGGCGAAGGTGTAGCCGTGAGGGAAGATGTTCATGCCCTTCTTGAACGGCTCGTAGAACTTCTCTTTCATCATT
>JBJORE010000084.1:0-4215 GCA_046049565.1 Actinomycetota bacterium | reverse complement strand
GCCAGTTTTGCGGCATTCGGTTTAGGCGAAGAAACCTGGTCAAGTGGCCGCGCTCCCGCGGCCAGCAACGCACTGTGTGCCTACACGCCATCTCGCGGAATGATCTCTACTCGAGGCAACTGGCCACTGGTTCCAACCATGGACGTAGTGGTTCCTCACACCCGAACCATGGCCGACCTTTGCGAACTTCTTGATGTGCTCGTTGTTGACGACCCAGAAACTGCTGGAGACTTCTGGCGCATGCAGCCTTGGGTTGAACTTCCAAAGACCTCGAAGATTCACGAACGAAGTTTCCTAGACCAACACAAGGAATCAGTGGCTGCCGCCAAAGAGGCGAAGCCTCTGGCAGGCGTGAAACTAGCTGCCCCAAAAATGTTCCTCGGGTTAGATCCAGAACAGGGAACAGGAACCGGCATGGGCTCGGTCACCGGCCAGAGAATCGAACCACGTCCGTCGATGTTAAAGCTTTGGGAATCGTTTGTCGCAGATCTAGCAAACGCCGGCGCAGAAGTTGTGCTCACCGATTTCCCTGTGGTCACTAACTATGAAGCTGACCGCGCTGGCGCACCGAATGTTTTCAATCGCGGAATAGTTCCCGAAGAATTCTTCGACGCCGAAATCTGGGACCTATCAATTTGGTCGTGGGATTACTTCCTGAAACTAAACGGTCAGCCAGATCTAGATTCGATTACCAAGGTCGATGGCCCAAAAATTTTTCCTGCACCTCACGGTGCATTGAAAGACCGCTACGCGGAATTTGACTTCGACCCGAACGACTACGTCGTCCGTGCGAAGGCAGAAGGAATCATCGATCCTTTCAACGGCAAGCACTCCTCTTTATTTGCTACAGGTCTAAGGGCTCTCGAACAAACCCGCAAACAAGACCTCGATGATTGGTTGGCGGAAAACGGATTTGCTGCAGCCATCTTTCCCACCCTCACCGACGTTGGTCCTGCTGACTCAGATGTAAACGAAGCTTCGGCTGATCTAACCTGGCGCAACGGAGTTTGGGTAGCCACCGGAAACCTGGCGATTCGCCACCTCGGAATTCCAACCGTGACCATCCCGATGGGAACAGCCGAAGACATTGGCATGCCATTCGGCCTCACCATCGCCGGAGCCGCCTACTCTGATGCCGAATTAATTCGCCTCGGTTCACTTTTTGAAGCAATTGCTCCGAGACGCACGGCTCCGCCGCGAACTCCAGAACTTTAAAGTCCATCTGCGTCAAGTAAAGTATTGTCAAAATCGTTTGGGGGAAACATGAAGTGCATCGAGTGTGGCAAAGCCAACAAAGGTTCAAGTAAGTTTTGCGCAAGTTGCGGTTCAACCCTTCCAGCCAAGGAACCTCGCAAGCCAATCAGCAAGAAGGCAATTGGAATAGCAGTAGGTTCGGTCGTTGGTGTCCTTGCCCTTGTTGCTGCGTATTTGGTGTTCTTCCCAGCGCCGCTAACTTCTAAAGATCTGCGAATCAAATTAGATGTGCCGGTTTCCAAGGAACTCTGGGAAGGCGACAAAATTGATGTTGCTTCCACAGTCACTTTCTTCGCGGAACGAGATGCCAATTACAAATTGGTTTTGGAAGGTAAGAACCCATCCCAGAGTGACTGGGTTGTGCTCAGTGAAGTCGAGGGAAAGTTTCCAAGCATCGAGCTGGCTCAAAGCGTTGATTCAATCAACGGAGAAAACTCGTTCCGAGTTTTGGTTTACAACGGCAAAGAGCCTAAACCTGTGGCAACCAGTGACGCGCAGTCTGTGGCCGTGAAAAAGGCTTTCTTGCCAGATGGCTGTGACGAAAGTGAACTGAACGAGCGATTGGGATTGACCTACGATCCGATGGCTCTTTTTCAGGACAAAACTCCGACTTCACTTTCGTGCAGCATGGCTTACCCAAACTCTGATGTGTTCGGTTTGTATGCCCTTTGGGAAGTTAAAACCGACAAGCAGTTTGCCAGCATGAAACGCAAGGATCGTGGACGTTCAATCAAGTTGAACCTGGGTGAAACCGCTGCGTACCGCGTTGACCACCCGAACGAAGGGCTTGGTGCATGGACCGATTACGTAGTGAATTTCCACGGGATTGTGCTAACCACAGATGTTAAGAGTGAAATCTCTTATCTCCTGAACCAGATCGTGGTCAAATAGCCGCAGTTAGACTTGGGGCATGGCAAGCATTGTTGTTCACCCAAAAGGAATCAGCGTCAAACTTTCCTTTGCGGAAAAGATTTGGTCTCTTTCGGGCGACTTTGAGATTCCGGTGACCTCAATTCGTGGGGCAGAGGTCGTCCAGGGTAAAGCTTTGGAGATTTTCAACGGTATTTCTTGGGCTATGCGGGTTGGAACTGCTTTGCCAGGTGTTTATTACGCGGGACGTTTCTTCCGTAAAGGCGGGGCTGATTTTCTTGCCGTTAGAGCCGGAAAGCCTGCATTACAGCTGAATTTGAGCGGAAAACCATACCTTCGAGTGATCCTGACTGTGGCCGATGCTGAAAAAGTTGCTGAGGATGTTAACTCGGCTCTAGCGGCTTGCTAAGTATTTAAAAACTTCTTCTTGTGTTTTGTCGTTGAATCGTTATAGAGTATTACTTTGCTCCCTATCACCCGTCGCGAATATTTTGGCGCGACCGTGACGCATATTTTGGCGACACTCAAGGTAATGGGTTGCGATCTCCCAACCGGCACAACTACGTAAACTCCCTTGGAGGGATTTCATTGGCTGCGAAGAACGCAAAAAACACCAACACCCGTGAGGCAAAGCGCCCATCATTCGCCAGAACTCAGGAGCCTATTGAGGTTCCTAACCTGCTCAAGCTTCAGCGCGAGAGCTTCGACTGGCTTGTGGGCAACGCTAACTGGCGTGCACTAAACCCAGACGCTAAAGACGGTCTAACTGAAATCTTCGAAGAGCTTTCGCCAATCGAAGACAACAACAATTCCAACGAAGCCAAGATGGCTCTGGAGTTCACCGACCCTCAGCTAGAAGATCCACAGCACACTCCTGACGAATGCAAGATGAAGGGCAAGAGCTACACCCGCCCGCTATACATCAAGGCAGAATTCACCAACTACAACACCGGTGAAGTAAAGCGTCAGACCGTGTTCATGGGTGAATTCCCAGTCATGACCGAAGACGGCACCTTCGTGATCAACGGCACCGAGCGCGTAGTTGTCTCGCAGCTCGTTCGTTCACCTGGTGTGTACTTCTCGGTATCGACCAACACCACCGGAAACCTAGACGTACGTAACAACAAGGGCCAGATCATTCCTAGCCGCGGTTCGTACCTAGAGTTCCTAACCGAGTGGGTTCGCGAAGACCGCAAGCCAATGGCTCGTTTCGGTAAGCCAATCCTTCAGGTTC
This sequence comes from Actinomycetota bacterium, assembly GCA_046049565.1. Lineage (GTDB taxonomy): Bacteria > Actinomycetota > Actinomycetes > Actinomycetales > Microbacteriaceae > Rhodoluna. The sequence goes on along the minus strand of JBJORE010000084.1, from coordinate 857 downwards.
AGGTAGACCGCAAGACCAAGGTTTCGGCAACCATCTTCCTAAAGGCTCTTGGCCTTTCGAAGGAACAGATTGAAGCCGAGTTCAAGGACATCGAAGGCGCAGTCAAGGAAAAGGGTTGGACCTACGACGTAGACCTAATCGCTAACACTCTTGCCTACGACGAGTCGAAGGCTTTCGCCAACCCAATCGTTTCGAAGGAAGACGCACTACGCGAGCTTTACCGCAAGGTTCGTAACGAGACCGCTGGTCCAGAAACTGCTGAAGCATGGTTGCGTTCAACCTACTTCGAGACCAAGCGCTACAACCTAGCGAAGGTGGGTCGTCACAAGATCAACCGCAAGCTAGGTCTAAACGTTGACGGCGCAACCACCACCCTTTCGGTTGAAGACATCGTTGGTACCTTGAAGTACCTTCTTTACTTCGACGCTTCGCTAGCCAACGGCTCGCAGGGTGCAGAAACCTTCACCGTGCCAATGGCCGGCAAGAAGGTTCAGCTAGATGTTTCATCTGACGACATCGATGACTTCTCAAACCGTCGCATCCGCTCGGTTGGTGAACTAATCCAGAACCAGGTTCGTATCGGTCTAAGCCGTATGGAGCGTGTAGTTCGTGAGCGCATGTCGACTCAGGACATCGAGGCAATCACCCCGATGACCCTGATCAACCAGCGTCCAGTTGTTTCGGCTATCAAGGAATTCTTCGGCGCATCGCAGCTGTCCCAGTTCATGGACCAGAACAACCCACTTGCAGGGCTCGCTCACAAGCGTCGCCTTTCGGCCCTAGGCCCTGGTGGTATCGCTCGTGAGCGCGCACAGATGGAAGTCCGTGACGTTCACCCATCGCACTACGGTCGTATG
>JBJORE010000083.1:0-4345 GCA_046049565.1 Actinomycetota bacterium | reverse complement strand
GGTGTGGCTAGGTCAAGGCCGTCGGGGTTGTTAGCCATTAGAGCCAAGGGCACGAGTTGCAGCGAGAATTGCTGGTCGGCAAAACCCACTTCGATAACTGGAAACTCTCCTGCTTGCTGGCGACCCTTCTCGATCATTCCGACCTTATCTGTCCAGAAGTTTCGGCACGCCTCGGCGTCGTTCACATAAAGCACTACGTATCCAACGCGCATTCGATTCTCTTTCTATTTGCGATGTTCATTTACTTTATCTAACCTCGAAGGCTAATCTAAGGGTTTGGCAACCTCGAGGTAAGCCGTTAGAAAGTAGGAGACATGGCCAAGGTAAGAACAGAACGCCTGACGGCCGTTTCCGACGAAGGTTATGTGGTCTTTCTAATTGGAATGCGGGTCAACAACTTCTTCGCGGTTCATCGTTGGGTTCCGGTTTTCATGGCCATGGGGCGAATGCTGCCGGAACTGTTCAAAAACCCAGAGTTAGGTTTCAAGTCCTACCAAATGTGGCTGGGTCGAACCCTAATCCTTGTGCAGTATTGGGAGAGCGCTGAGAAGCTAATGGCCTATGCCAAAGCGACCGATGCCGAACACCTGCCAGCGTGGAAGGCGTTCAATAAAGCATCAAGAAGCACAACTGCGGTTGGCATCTACCACGAGACATACATAGTCGATCCTGGCAAGAGCGAGAACATCTACGTAAACATGCCACCATTCGGTTTCGGCAAAGTTGGCACCCTCGTTCCTGCAACAGGAAAGCGAAACACAGCCAACCAGAGACTTTCCGACTCTAATAAATAGAAGGCCTGTGCATCGATTAGCGGCGGAAAACCCTCTTAAACCAGGCTTTAACCCTCACCCAACCAGCATCAACTTTTGCATTGAGCCGATTCGCCCACAGGTATCGATCGCCGAGGAGGCGAGTTCCAAAAAGAATCAGGGGAACACCAAACTCAGGAATTGGTAGGGCTAGAACGAACCCCAGCGCGAGCAAAACAAACCCAGCAATGATACGAACAGTTTGTTTCATCGTCCCATTATGACAAAAGCCCCAGATCGCTCTGGGGCTTTTTCACTGTCTCATTAGTGAACGTCTACTTTCGTAGAGCGCGGAGAATATGGGATTCGAACCCATGAGGGCTTGCACCCAACACGCTTTCCAAGCGTGCGCCATAGGCCACTAGGCGAATTCTCCTGGAGTTGCTCAAGGCAACTTTTCAAGTTTACTGCTTTGAGGCTTTGGTGCGGAACTTGTTCAGGGCTAGTGAGATGGTAGCTGACACGAGCATGAACACCACAATGGCCAAGATGAACATGATCACTCCGGTCACGCCGCCGTCCTCGTTCGGGTTTAGGAACCAGTAGGCCCACCAGTCGGTGTTCAGACCGCGGATGATGGTGAAGATTAGCCAGGCAAGAGGGAAAAGGAGAGTCCAGAAGATCTGTTTGAACTTCAGCTTGGTCAGAGTGATGGTTAGAGCAAAATCGAGGACGATGAAGATTGGTGCCCAGACGTGGAGGATCTCGTTTGGTAGCACTGGCCAGTCATAGCCGTAGTCTGGGTCGCCAGGAAGAACCTTCGTGCCTCGGAGAAGTGCGTTGTAGACAACAGCAACCACGATTGCGTAAGTGCTGGTGCTCAGGCGCGCCAGGGTTAGTGCCTTGGTGTCCGCCTTTCCCTGCAGTTCACGAACAGCTGCCACCGTTAGAACCACCGCGGCAATCATGCTGGTGTGAATGGTGAAGTAGGCGAAGTATTCGGTCGGTCGGAAGTTGCCGTGTACCAAGCGGTCGGTGACCTGCCAAACAATGGCTAGAAGAAGCGAAAAGGCGGTTGCCAGGCGCAGGTAAGGCAGTGTTTTGACCATGTGCTAAAGATACTGCCAATTAGGGGCTTCTTAACGGTTAATTCTCAGGAACCGAACAGATAGTGTGAGAGGAGGAGCAAAAAATGAAATCAAATCTAATTGCAGCAGTTGCCGGGGGCCTAGTTATTGGTGCTGCCGCGTTTGTGCCTATGGGTGGGGTAGCTTCACCAATTCCAGCAGCTGGAAATACCATCACGGACGAGAAGCAATCAGAAGACTCTGAATCACTGATCGAAGAGACAACCGCACCCGAAGAGGTCACCGGTGATTCTGCAGGTGCTGCCGGTGCCGCTGGTACGTCTGGAACATCTGGCGGCTACACATTCAATAAGGGTGGCGACGATGATGATGAAGACGAACATGAAGACGAAGATGAAGACGAAGACGATGATGAAGATGAAGAAGATGAAGAGGACGAAGACGAAGACGACGACTAGTCGCTAGTCCACAGGTCATTTTCTACTGAGTTTCGTTGGGTAGAATTGTGAACGGACTCCCCGTGCGGCGCCACCTCGGCTAACTCCCCCAGGATCGAAAGATAGCAAGGGTAACTGGGCTCTGGCGGGTGTGCGGGGAGTTCTTTTATCTCCAGCGTTGCTGTCGGTGGGAAAGGTTAGGCTACAACTGTGAGTACCGCACTTTATCGCCGCTATCGTCCTGAGACCTTCGCCGAACTTATTGGCCAGTCGCAGGTTACAGCGCCCCTGATGGCCGCTCTTCGCGCCGACAAAGTAAATCACGCCTATCTTTTCTCAGGTCCTCGCGGTTGCGGAAAGACCACTTCGGCTCGCATTCTGGCTCGTTGCCTAAACTGTGCCGAAGGCCCAACCGATACTCCTTGTGGCAAGTGCCCAAGCTGTATTGAACTTGCTCGCGATGGCTCTGGCTCACTAGATGTTGTTGAGATCGACGCTGCTTCACACAACGGTGTTGACGACGCCCGCGACTTACGCGAGCGCGCGCTATTTGCTCCGGCCCGAGACCGCTTCAAGATTTTCATCCTCGACGAGGCTCACATGGTCACCGCGCAGGGCTTCAACGCTTTGCTCAAGATTGTTGAAGAGCCACCAGCCCACGTGAAGTTCATCTTTGCGACCACAGAACCAGACAAGGTGATCGCAACTATTCGTTCGCGCACTCACCACTACCCATTCCGTTTGGTGCCGCCGGCTCAGTTGCTCGACTACCTAGAGCAGTTATGTGCTTCCGAGAAGGTAGACATTGCGCCTGGAGTGCTTTCGTTAGTGGTTCGATCGGGTGGTGGTTCGGTTCGAGACTCACTATCTTTGCTCGATCAGTTGATTGCCGGCTCTGAAGACGGCAAGGTCACTTACGAGCGAGCTGTTTCATTGCTCGGCTACACCCCAGATTCTCTTCTAGATGACGCTGTTGAAGCGCTCGCGGTTGGTGATTCGGCAACTGTGTTCCACTCGGTTGACAAGGTGATTCAGAGTGGTCAAGACCCACGCCAGTTTGTTGAGGATTTGTTGGAACGCCTGCGCGATTTGATTCTGGTTGACTCTATCGGCGGCGAGGCCAAGACGGTTCTTCGCGGAATTACCGATGAGATGCTTGGTCGATTGGAAGCCCAGGCGGCAAAGTTTGGACGCGCTGAACTTGCACACGCTGCTGCTTCCGTTAGTGATTCACTCTCAACCATGTCTGGTGCTACCAGCCCAAAGCTTCACCTCGAATTGATGTGCGCAAAGATTTTGGTTCCAGCGGCCAATGCAACCGAGGTTGGCTCGCTGGCTCGCATTGAGCGCCTAGAACGCCGCATTGGTATTGGTGGAGCGGTTTCAACCCAGACCTCGTCGATTCCCGTTACCGCTCCTGTTTCGGCTCCAGTTGCTGATCCGGTGGTAACTCCGGTTTCTGAGGCTGCCCCTACCACGCCGATCACTGTGGTACCTGCGGGAGTAACCATCACCCAACTTCGCACCTCTTGGCCTCGAATCTTGGACATGGTTGCCAAGAAGTCGAAGAAGGCTTACATGGTTGCCTACACAATCGACGTTATGGCGATTGAAGGCGATGTGCTTACCCTTCGTTTTGCTAGCAACTACGACTTAGAGAGCTTCAAGAATGAAGCCGGTGCTCCAGATGTTCTTCGCAAGGCAATCGAGAACGAGCTTGGAATCGTTGTGAAGTTCAAGCCGTTCATGGACCCAAAGGCATCAGAACCTGCTGCGCCGGCGGTAGCACCTGCGGCAGCTGTAGCAGCGGCTGTGGTTGCACCAATAGTCGAAGAGTCTGAACCCAAAGATGAACCGGAACCTGAGGTGCCAGCTTCGCGAAATGCGTCGGTGGATGAGGATGCTCGATACGGAGAATCACTACTTCGTGAAATTCTTGGCGCAGAGCCGCTGGACGACTAATGTACGAAGGCGTTGTTCAAGAACTGATTGATGAGCTAGGTCGTTTGCCTGGGGTGGGTCCGAAGTCGGCTCAGCGTATAGCGTTTTACCTTCTTCAAACTGAAGA
>JBJORE010000082.1:0-4349 GCA_046049565.1 Actinomycetota bacterium | reverse complement strand
TTCAACCTGCTTAATCATCTGATCGGTGTGCTTTACCGGCTCGACCAGGAAGGTCTCTGCGCCCCAAACTAGTGCGAGACGGTTGCGGATCTTCTCATTAGGGGTAAATGCCAAAATTGGGACGTTCGAGCGAAGACGTGAAACGCGACGAACCGAGTCTCCCGATTCGGTGAACACGCAAACATACTTAAGTGCTAGAAGTTCAGCAATCTCAACGGCTGCCAATGAAACAGCTCCTGAGTGCGTGTGTGGACGGGTGCCGAGAGGCGCAATTCGGTCCATACCGTTTTCCTCGGTGGCTTCGATGATTTTCGCCATAGTTGCTACGGTCTCAACCGGGAACTCCCCCACTGAAGTTTCACCTGAAAGCATTAGCGCATCTGCGCCATCAAGAACTGCGTTTGCAACGTCGCTGGCTTCCGCACGAGTCGGACGAGAAGCGGTGATCATTGACTCAAGCATCTGAGTTGCTACGATTACCGGCTTCGCCCAGCGACGGCAAAGTTCAACCGCACGCTTTTGAACCAGAGGAACCTGCTCTAGAGGTAGCTCTACACCTAGGTCTCCACGAGCAACCATCACGCCGTCAAAGGCGTCGATGATCTCTTCAAGAGCTGCCACAGCTTGTGGCTTTTCAACCTTGGCGATGGTTGGGATGAATACTCCCTCTTCACGCATGATTTCGTGAACACGGACAATGTCCTTTGCGTCACGAACGAATGAAAGGGCAATCATGTCGGCGCCGAGTTTCAACGCCCAGCGAAGGTCGTCCTCATCTTTTTCAGACAGTGCAGGAACGTTTACAGCCACACCTGGAAGGTTGATTCCCTTGTTGTTTGAAACAACACCAGCAACCTCAACCACGGTGGTTACAGTGCGGTCGTCGACGGCGGTCGCGCGAAGGCCGACCTTGCCATCATCGATCAGAAGAGCGTCGCCTACTTTCACATCGCCTGGTAGACCTTTGAAGGTGGTGCCACAGATGTTTACATCGCCATCAACCTCGTCGATAGTGATCTTGAAGGTCGCGCCTTTTTCAAGCATTACTGGACCGTCTTTGAAACGCGCCAGACGAATCTTTGGACCCTGAAGGTCAACCAATACAGCAACTGCCTTGCCGGTGTCTGCAGCAACCTGACGTACGTTCTTGTAGACAGCTTCGTGAACGTCGTACGAACCGTGGCTAAGGTTCATTCGAGCCACATTCACACCTGCGTCGACAATGCCCTTGATCTGTTCATAGCTCGATGTTGCTGGGCCTAGTGTTGCGACGATCTTTGCGCGTCTCATTATTTCCTCTTCATTTGATTTGGTATTACTAAATTGAAATTGGTCGGTCGGTTGGTCGTACTGGTTTTGGAAGCACTGTCTCGCCGGTGAGCCACTCATCAATCGCTGCGGCAGCGGCACGACCCTCGGCAATAGCCCAAACAATTAGGCTCTGACCTCGACCTGCGTCGCCGGCAACGAAAACATCCTCAAGATTAGTCGCCCAATCCGAATTACGTGCGATGTTGCCACGGTTATCAGAAGCGATTTCACTCTGAGTGCTTAGGAGCTCGTTTTCAGGCCCGGTAAAGCCCAGTGCTAGGAAAACAAGGTCTGCAGGAAGTACTCGTTCGGTGCCTGCCTTTGGAACACGTTTTCTATCGATAATCTCGGTGTCTGCGACCTTTACTCCGGTCACTTGACCATTTTCACCAATGAACTCGACGGTTGAAGCCAAGTACTTGCGCTCACCAAATTCTTCATGAGCGCTGGAAACTTCAAACAGTGTTGGGAATGTTGGCCAAGGCTGACCAGGTGTGCGCTCTGTAGCCGGTTGTTTTCCAATTGCCAAAGTGGTTACAGAAAGAGCACCCTGACGTGTTGCGGTTCCAAGGCAGTCGGCTCCGGTGTCTCCACCACCGAGAATGATTACGTGTTTTCCATCAGCGGAGATTTGATTATCAACCGACTGACCAGCGACCACCTTGTTTGACTGAACGAGGTAGTCCATGGCAAAGTGAACACCGTTCAAAGAACGTCCTGGAACGTCTAGGTCCCTAGGAAGTGTTGCTCCGGTGGCGATGAGCACGGCATCGTATCGACTACGAAGTTCTTCCCAGGTGATATCAACACCGATGTTTTGTCCGGTTCTGAAGCGAGTTCCTTCAGCAGTCATCTGCTCGATACGTCGATCGATGTGGTGCTTTTCCATCTTGAAATCTGGGATTCCATAACGAAGCAAGCCACCAATCTTGTCGTCACGCTCAAAAACAGCGACGGTGTGGCCAGCACGGGTGAGCTGCTGAGCTGCAGCAAGACCAGCTGGTCCCGAACCAACAACCGCAACAGTCTTTCCAGTTAATCGCTCTGGTGCGTGCGGTAGGACTAAACCGTCATCAAATGCTTGATCGATGACCGAGACTTCAATTTCCTTAATTGTTACGGCAGGCTGGTTGATTCCCAAAACACAGGAACTCTCACAAGGAGCGGGACATAGACGACCGGTGAATTCAGGGAAATTGTTGGTTTTGTGTAGTCGGTCAATGGCGCCCTTGTGGTCCTCGCGCCAAACCAAATCGTTCCATTCAGGAATGAGGTTTCCAAGCGGGCAACCCTGGTGACAGAACGGAACACCGCAGTCCATGCAACGTGAAGCCTGCTTGGAGATCACTGCTGGATCACGTGGTTCGTAAACTTCTTTCCAGTCACGAATTCGAACCTCAACCGGACGGCGTTTAGCTGTCTCTCGTTCGGTTACTTTGAGAAAACCTCTAGGGTCAGCCATTGGTTACCTCCAAAATTCGAGACCAAACTTCTGGACTATCTGGATCTTCGCCGTTGTCTGCAGCAATGCGTCGAATTTCCAAGACGTTTGCATAGTCGCGAGGAACAACTACGGAGAAATCCTCGGCAATCGATTCGAAATTCGCGAGCATGTCAGCAGCCAACTTTGAGTCTGTGCTTGCAACGTGCGCTTCCAAAAGTGTTTGCAAGCGTGCTTTATCGTCGTTGGTTAACTGGAGAAGTTTCAACTCCCCGGAAGCAAGTGCTTCGTGGTTTACATGGTCCGCGCGAAGTTTATAAACGTATGCAACTCCACCGGACATGCCTGCACCGAAATTTCGGCCAGTTCGACCGAGGATAACTGCAACACCACCAGTCATGTATTCGAGGGCGTGATCTCCCACTCCCTCAACAACGGCAGTGGCGCCAGAGTTTCGAACTAGGAAGCGCTCCCCCACAATTCCACGAAGATAAAGTTCGCCGCTGGTGGCTCCATATCCGATGACGTTTCCAGCTATGGTGTTGTGCTCAGCAGGGAAAATTGCCGAAAGTGAAGGACGAACGGAAATGGTGCCACCAGATAGGCCCTTGCCAACGTAGTCGTTCGCATCGCCGACCAGCGATAACTTCACTCCTCTAGGAACGAAAGCACCGAAGGACTGGCCAGCCGAACCGGTCAATGTTACGTCGATTGCATTAGCTGCTAGGCCGGTGGCTCCAAAGCGCTTGGTAAGTTCGTTGCCGAGCATTGTTCCCACAGCCTGATCAACATTTGTGATGTCCAGTGAAATCTTCACTGGTGAACCATCGTCCAGAGTAGTTTTTGCAGCTGCAATCAGTTTGTGGTCGAAGTGCTTTTCTAATTCGTGGTCCTGCGAAGACACGTTGCGTACTTCTGCGTTTGCTCCAGCCGATGGAGCAGCCAAGATTGGGCTTAGATCGAGACCGTCTGCCTTCCAGTGTGAGATTGCACGGTTGACATCGAGGAGCTCACTGTGTCCAATGGCTTCTGCGATTGAGCGGAAACCGAGTGCTGCCAAGTATTCGCGAACTTCCTGGGCTAGGAACTCAAAGAAGTTGACCACAAACTCAGGCTTGCCAGTAAAGCGTGCGCGCAATTCCGGATTCTGAGTTGCCACACCAACCGGGCAGGTGTCCAGGTGGCATACGCGCATGAGAATGCAACCTTCAACAACAAGCGGTGCAGTGGCAAAGCCGTATTCCTCGGCACCCAGAAGGGCCGCAATAACGACGTCTCGCCCAGTTTTCATCTGACCGTCTACCTGAACGGATACACGACCTCGAAGACCATTCGCGATAAGTGTCTGTTGTGCTTCTGCGAGTCCCAATTCCCACGGAGTTCCAGCGTGCTTGAGAGAGTTCAGAGGGCTGGCTCCGGTACCACCGTCGTGCCCCGAAACCAGAATCACGTCTGCCTTTGCCTTGGCGACGCCAGCAGCAACGGTTCCAATTCCCACCTGGCTCACTAGCTTCACATGCACTCGTGCTGCGCGGTTAGCGCGTTTCAAATCGAAGATTAGTTGCTTCAAGTCTTCGATCGAGTAGATGTCGTGATG
>JBJORE010000081.1:0-4615 GCA_046049565.1 Actinomycetota bacterium | reverse complement strand
TCTCTAATTGCCGAGGTTTCTTTGAATCTAGGACGCTCCGGATTCACTACGTCTTCGAGTTCAATTTCCTGACCGAGAACCGCTGGAGGGAAAGCCTTGGTAAGCACTTCGCCCATCGAGTAAGGATAAGCCAAAACTCTCGCAGCATCTTTTAGGGCCGCTTTGGCCTTGATGGTATTGAAGGTACCAATTTGAGCTACTCGATCGTCACCGTACTTCTCGTAAACATATTTGATTACATCGCCACGACGTCGATCGTCGAAGTCAACATCGATATCGGGCATCGACTTACGCGACGGGTTTAGGAATCTTTCAAAAATGAGTCCGTATTTAATTGGGTCAAGGGCCGTAATCCCCAGCGCATAGGCCACGATGGCGCCAGCAGCCGAGCCACGACCAGGTCCAACCTTAATTCCCTGTTCACGAGCCCAGCCGATAAAGTCAGCCACGACCAAGAAATAGCCCGGAAATCCCATTTCTTTGATGACTTCAATTTCATATGCACACTGTTTTGCTTGAGCTTCAGGAATGCCATCCGGGAAGCGTCGCTTCATTCCTTCGGCAACTTCTCTTTCAAACCAAGACTCTTCGGTGTAACCCTCGGGAACCGGGAATTTAGGCATTAATTCCTGTTTAGAGAAATCGACATTGCATTCTTCGGCAATTTTGAGTGTGTTGTCACACGCTTCTGGAAGGTCTTTAAACAGTTCACGCATCTGTTCGGGCGACTTCAGGTAGAAGCCCGTTCCTCCGAAACGGAATCGATCAGGATTATCAAGAGTGTCGTTGGTCTGAACACAAAGCAAAGCTTCTTGCGATTCGGCCTGATGATCGTGCACATAGTGGAGATCGTTGGAGGCCAATAAGGGCATGCCGGTTTCCCGAGCCAAGCGAATTAGTTCCTTTTCCGTGCGCTCCTCGATTTCGATACCGTGGCGCATGATTTCGCAATAGTAGTTTTCTTTTCCAAAGATCTCTTGCATTTCTCGAACGGTTGCCACGGCATCGTCCCAACGACCAAAACGGAGAAGCACGTTGATTTCACCAGCCGCACAGCCGGTGGTGCCAATCAGACCTTTTCCGTACTTGTGCAGAAGTTCGCGGTCGATTCTTGGCTTGTAGAAAATTCCGTCGGTGTATGCCATGGTCGACATGCGAAACAGGTTGTACATTCCTTCGGTGGTTTTGGCAAGCAAGGTCATATGGGTATATGCACCGTTTGAGGAAACATCATCGGGTCCACCGTCACCAAAATTGGTTCTAGTTCGGTCTGAGCGGTGCACTCTCGGGGCAACATAGGCTTCCATGCCGATAATCGGCTTAATTCCAACCCTTTGAGCAGCATTCACAAACTCGTAAGCGGCATGCAGGTTACCGTGGTCGGTCATAGCCACCGCCGGCATATCCATCTGCCGAGCTGCCTTCATTAGGTCATCAATTCGAGCAGCTCCATCCAGAATGGAGTATTCGGTGTGAACGTGTAGGTGAACGAAAGACTTACCCGACACGTTTCACCTCAATAATTTCACCTAGGAGAGATAAGAGTAACCGTTTTTGAGGCTTCCCGAAATTAGCCACGCAGGAGGTCTAACACCTTGGTGAGTTCGTCTGGGTAGTTGCTCTCAAAACTCACGCTCTCACCAGTGATTGGGTGTTCAAAACTTAGTCGAACTGCATGCAACCACTGATGTTCGATACCCAGTTTCTTCGCAAGAGTTGGATCTGCACCGTACATGGTGTCCCCTACTAGCGGGTGCCGAAAAGCGGAGAAATGTACACGAATTTGATGTGTTCTTCCGGTTTCCAAAATGATTTCCAAAAGCGAAGCCGATCGGAAAGCTTCAATGGTTTCATAATGTGTTACCGAAGGCTTGCCATCAGGGTGAACTTGGAACTTGAACTCTGCCTTTGGATGGCGACCAATTGGAGCATCGAAGGTGCCAGCCGAAGGGTCGGGGTGCCCTTGAACTAGAGCGTGATAAACCTTGTGAACCGTGCGGTCGCGGAAGGCTTGTTTCAGGCGAGAATATGCCAACTCTGACTTAGCCAACACCATCAAGCCGCTGGTTCCAACGTCTAGTCGCTGAACAATCCCCTGACGCTCTTGGGCTCCTGATGTAGAAAGTTGAATGCCTAACGAAAGTAAAGCCCCGGGAACGGTTGGCCCGTCCCAGCCAACCGAAGGATGAGCTGCAACGCCAGCTGGTTTATCGATAACGATCAGATGATCGTCTTGGAATATAACTTTAAAATCAGGCACCTCGTCTGCCTGAATGATGAGCCGATCTCGTTTTTCTTCGATAGTTACATCAAGCACAGAACCAGCAATGAGTCGATCGCTCTTCCCGAGAGGTTTGCCTCCGAGCTTTATGCCACCTTGGTCAATAAGTTCGGCTATGGTCGTTCGAGACATACCCAATGCTTTTGATAAACCCGCATCAACCCGCAGTCCGGCTAGGCCGTCTGGTATGAATACTTGTTTCTGCTCGGTCATTAGGAGCCGAGTTTGATTCCACGCATTACCAGGATGACTACGACGGTCATCGATCCCGTTATGCAAATATCCGCAACGTTAAAAACTGGAAAATTGAACGGTAACTGGAGGAAATCGACGACTTTACCCACGGCAAAACCCGGCTCCCTAAATAAACGGTCGGCTAGATTGCCTGTCACGCCGGCAAGCAAAATCGAAAGCGTTAATCGCCATGCTTTCGATTTGGTTTTGAGGAGCAACCATATGATTACCAAAGTTGCCACGCTTGAGATGATTGTGAAAATCCAGGTTGCACCGAGACTTATGGAAAAAGCCGCCGAATCATTCCAGACCAAATAGAACTTCAGAATTTCACCGATAAACGGCTTACCTTGAAACGGTGGGAGCGTTGCAAGCGCCCAGGCCTTAGATCCCTGATCGGCCGCAAGAATCAGCATAGTCAAAATCAGGTATGGCAGACCCTTGTTGACCTTAGAGCGATTAGCCATGAAAGCTAGTTACCCAGCATTCCTTGAGAGCCGTTTGGCGACTGGGTTGGTGCCTCCAAATCACGAAGCTGAGCCTCAATGAAACTTCTAATGTTGGCACGATAACTGTGCTCGTACTGTCGCAGCTCTTGAATCGAGTGCTCAAGCAAAGCCTTGTCTTGCTCTAGTCGGCTTAGTTCGGAGCGCTGTTGCGCTTCAGACTCACGAAGCAGGCGGGCGGCTGTTGCCTGACCCTCGGCAATGAGTGCATCTCGCTTGGCAATACCTTCACGGACATGTTCGTCGTGAAGTTTGCGGGCCAGCTGAAGTAGGTTGTTGGTGTTGTTTGGGTCGTTCGCTGTAGCTTCCGCCATAGCCTCAGGGAAAGCGGCTCCCGGGTTTGTGATTGACGTAGCGATGTCTGTGGTTTGAGAGGTAAGGGCTCCAGCCAACGCACCCGGAGAACGCTGCAACTCGGCGATTCTGCCGTCACTGGCGAGAAGTCGTTGGCGCAGATCTTCGTTCTCTTGAGCTAGTCGGCGAAACTCAACGATGATTTCGTCAAGAAATTCATCCACTTCGTCTTGGTCGTAACCTTCACGAAACTTGGTTGGCTGGAATTTCTTATTGACTACATCTTCGGGGGTCAAAGACATTACGAACCTCTTTACGTTTAGCGTGATGCAGGTATAAGAATACCAAAGACAAAATTGGAGGTGCTGTAGCTATGCACAGCGCTCAATTAGTTTAGAAACTCTTCGGTCTCGTCTTCGTCTTCGTCCTGGTTGATGGAAACGTTGGCAGGAGTCAGCAAGAAAACCTTTGGGGTTACGCGCTTTAGCTGACCGTGACGGCCTTCCTTGAGTCCTAGTAGGAAGTCAAGGGTGCGCTGCGAGTCTTTTTCGGAAAGGCTAGCCATGTTAATGATTAGTGGGATGTCGTTGCAGAAGTGGTCTGCAATTTCGCGCACATCCTGAAAACCGGTTGGGTCTAACGTGACAATCTCGCTGATGTCACCTGAGTTCGAACGACCGGTGTTACGAATCGGAGTTACCTTGCCGGTGCTTGCTTTGCCCGTCGCAGCCGGGCGAACCGGAACTGGACGATCACCTTTTGATGAAAAGTCGAAGTATTCCTTGAACGAATCCATTACACCCATGGTTGTGCCTCCTAAAGCAGTTGCTTTCAGAATATTCCTAATACTGACGATTTCCAGTAATTGCTGTGCGGCCATGCGTTCAAAGTCCGACTCAGGTTCGGCGTCCAGGGAAGCAACTGCCATCAGCCCAGCAAGCTTAAGATTGGGAGCTAAAACCACCTTGGATGCGAACCGCAATAGTTGTGATTCTTGCAATCCACCTCGACTTTCATCTTGTGTGAGATTGATCTGAATGAAGACCTCAAGTGGCGAAGATCGGTCTGCGGTTCTTTTGACCAATTCATCCAAGAGAGCGTCTCGATCAAGTGAGTGAATCGAATTTGCGAACTGCAGAGCTTGCTTTACCTTGTTGGTTTGCAGTTGCCCGATCAGATGCCAATTGACTGAATCGCTCTGGGTTTTCTCCTCTAGTTCCAGCGCCTTGGGTGCGGCTTCTTGAACACGATTCTCGCCAAAGTTTCGCTCACCTAGCGCAAATAGTTCCTCGGCAAGAGT
>JBJORE010000080.1:0-8500 GCA_046049565.1 Actinomycetota bacterium | reverse complement strand
CCATTTAGCCATGAAGACTTGGAACTCGCGATTACTTGCTCTGCGGGATGTGTGCTCACCGACGGTTCGGAACTTCCTGATGAAGTTATGCGTGTAGCCGATAAGGCCATGTATCGGGCCAAACACGAAGGACGAAATAGGTTCCTCATCGAAACCAGAATTAGGTCTATTTAGGCCCGTCAGGGTAGATGCTTCGGGTTATCCGCCGGCGGTGTTTCTTCTGGTACCAGCCAGGCTTTATCCATTTAGGGAGCATATGGATTACCGAAAGCGCTGCATACACCACTGTGTTTAGAGCAACAAGGGTGGCCAAAATCACAAAGAAACGTGAGTGCAGGAAACTCTCTGGGAGCAAAATGCCAGCGTGCAAGATTTCCATCATGATGCCACGGCCTTCAACTTAGCTTCAGCTTTTTCGTGACCCCATTTAGCTTCACGTCGAAAGACCATGTCGAAGACGCCCTTCACGAAGATTATGTCGAGGTAAGTGTCGTAGAGAAGTTCTGGCACGAGGGTTGAGGCAAGCAGCATAGCCTTCCATCCGCCTTTTCGAACTGTCCAAACTTTTTCAGCGATGAAAACCAGCGCCATGATCAGCCAAAACGGATACCAAATCCAGACATCCGCGCTGACTACCTGCAAGAAGATGAGCAGGAAGTAACTCCAAAGTGCGAATACGGAGTAGGCAAGCCCCAGCTGCTGCGACCAATAACGTGCGGTGGTGGAGGTAATGCCGTAGGTCGCAATGTTTTCCATTGCACCGCGTTGCCATCGAAGCCGCTGACGCCAAAGAGCCCCAAAGGTCGGCATCAGTTCAGTTTCCACCATGCAGTCTGATGGTGAGGTCATTAGGGCTCCAAGAGTTTTCAAGGCGATTGTCAGTTCGTTGTCCTCGGTAAGAGCGTTAGTGTCATAAACATGACCTTTCTGACCAGGCAGAAGGTGGCCACGTTCCTCAGCAACGGTTCTTAGAGCCCGTGCACGGAAGATAGAAGCGGTTCCGGTTAGCACGAAAACGCGACCTCGTCGACGTTTGATTTCTCTCGAATAACGTGTGTACTCGTTTCGTTGTATTTGCGCCAAAAATCCTTTTCGGTTTTCCCCGTAAAACAAGCCACCGATTGCGCTAAGGCCGCGGTCACTCACAAAATGTTCAACGGCACTTTTGATGAAACCCTGGCGTAACACGGTATCGGCATCCATGATCATCACAGTGTCGTTCTCGCCAAGCCCAGGTAGCAACTGGGAAAGCACCTGATTCAGTGCTCCAGCTTTCTTTTGTTTGTTGTCGGTCGTTTCGAATACTTCCACACCACGATTTCTTGCAATCTCAATCGTTTTGTCGGTGCAGTTATCAGCTATAACGATGACGCGTTCGGGTTTCCGATTTTGATTCATGAGTGAATCGATTGTTAACCCAACCAACTCTTCTTCGTTGTGAGCAGGAATTAAAGCGGTGACCGTTACCTCGCCATGGAACACACCTTTTGTAGAACGCATGAGAACCCATGGTGAGAGTTTCTTATGACGTTTGTCGTGCGACCTTCGGGCTAGATTTACATCGCGAAGCTCAAGCCCAACGAATGCAACCACAACCATTAGTCCTAAGGTAAGTGCGGCAATGATTGCATAGAGGGGAGGAGACTGCCAACTGTAGAAAACGGGGAACCAAGTGAACAATGTTTGACGTGTCGGTGGTTCAGTGAGGGTTACATCAACGGTATTCAGCGTAAAGACTATGACCGCAAATGCCGTGATGGCGATAGCCAGCACCAACACCCCAATTAGGCCCTGATATTTATGGTTCCTGGGCTTTCGCCAGTTAGTCACACGTCCCCGCTCGTTGCCAGACCTTAGTGGCCTTGAACAAGGCTAACCGAGAACTAGTGCTTACGAACCCGTTTGCGGCGAGTTGCTAGAACGGCACCAACAGTCATGAGACCAAGTGCAAGAGGCAGCACGGGTGCGGTTTCTCCACCGGTGTTGGCAAGTCCGCCAGAAACCGACTGCCATTCCGCATAGAGGGTAGTGCCCTCGGGCAAAATCGGTGTCATGCCAGCTGCGTAGCGAGTTCCACTGCCATCTGGTTGGGTGTTCCAGCCCAGGAACCTGAAACCAGCACGAATTAGGTTTCCAGTGTTCGGGTCGATGGTGATTGGGCTTCCGGCAGGAATGTCGTTCGGAGTCGTGCCGCCGGTAGCGCCGTTTGCCGAGTAAATCACGGCAGGAATCAAAGTCCAGTCTGCATAAAGCGTTACGTCCCCGATTAGGTTGTACGTGGTGCTAACCAGGTAGCGTGTCCCAGAGCCGTCGGCCTGGGTGTTCCAGCCGCGGAAGATGTAGCCGGTCTTCACAAGCAAGCCGCTGTTGGTAGGCAAGGTTTTAGTTCCGAAACCATTAATGCTGCTCGGGGTCGAGCCGTTGTCCGAACCATTTTCATCGAATGTGATTTCGTAACTTAGTTCCACCCACTGGGCATACAGGGTGACGTTTCCATTCAAGGTGATCGGATCAGAAAGACTGTATGGAGTGCCACTGCCGTTGGCTGCGGTATTCCAAGCGGTGAAGTCGTATCCAGTCCTAGCAAGTGTGCCACTGGTTGAGGCCACGTTTACCGTGCTACCGCTGTTGCCAGTGGTTGCTGTAGGAGCCGAACCACTAGTGCTTCCATTTCCTTGGTAGGTGATTGTGTAAACAATTGGAGTCCACTCAGCGTAAAGCGTAGCGTTAGCGACGAGGTTGTAAGTAGCTCCAACGTTGTAGTGGGTGCCTGAACCGTCGGCTTGGGTGTTCCAGCCGTTGAAGGTGTAATGAGTGCGAACTAGAACGCCAGAGTTTGTGGCTAGGGTCACGTTACCGTTGTCGGTTTGCGTGGCAGGTACCGATCCACCGGTGGAACTGTTGCCAGCATAGGTGAGAGTGTAGGTGCTTGCAGCGGCGGCAATCACAAACGTGTACTCAACCTGTGGGGCAGCCGAGTAGGTTCCGTTTCCAGATTGAACGTTACGAATCGAACAGTTACCAGGTCCAAGAATTGTGATCACAAGGCCAGAGACAGTGCAAACCGAAGGGCTGAGCGAAATTAGCGAAACCGTCAGGTTGGATGAAGCCGTTGGGGTTACGGTGATCGTTGAGCTACTGACGCTCCATGTTTGGTTACCTGGGTTTGGTGCAGTAATCGTTTGCGGGGTAAGTGTTGAAATCGGGAAGGTTTGGGTAACCGGAGCTGCAGCACCATAGGTACTATTTCCCGCTTGGGTTGCCACGATGGTACAGGTACCAGCTGCCACAGGATCGATATTCAAACCTGAGACGACACAAACACCAGGGGTAAGCGAAGTGAGGGTCACGGTCAAGCCAGAAGAAGCGGTGGCACCCGACGCAAAGGTCGGTGCGGTTGGTGTCTTGGTGCCTGGGTTGTTGAAGGTAATCGTTTGGCTCTGGTTTGAGACCAAGAGCGTCATTGTGTACGGGCTAGCAGAATACGTGTTGCCATCCGAGACTTTGAACTGGAGTGAATTGTTTACAGTTCCGGTGTATCTCAAATTTCCATTTGAAATATCTGACACCAAGATTTCGTCATTCAACGAAACCGCAACCCAACTGCCATTTACGAATTTTTCAAGCGAACCAGAGGTAGGTAGAGTCGTGATTTTTGCCTTGATGAATGGGTTGCCGTCCGGGTCGGCAAAAGTTCCGAAGTCTTGAAGTTGAACAATCGATGATTGGCCGTTTACGTAGTAGCGGGTGGTGTTGGTGCTTGTTGGCGGCTGATTGCTCGGGTTACTTACCGGGTTCGCAATTGAGGCGCCTGCAAAAAGTTCTGGCATTGGCTCAAAAGCGATTCCAAAATAGTTGGTGTTCGAGTTTCCGCTCAAACCGAACTTAGCCTTGAAAGTGGTCACAGAATCAAACTGAACCTGAACTGCATCCTGAACAAAGTTGCTGTTCGTGTTGCAATCGGTACCAAGAAAGCGAGTGGTTCCAACCGGAACTCTCGAATCGGTTGCGTTTGTGAGCACGTTAATGCTGCTCGATTGACTCAAAACATAGCTCTGGAAGCCGGTGAAGTCGGTGAACTGACAAAAGTTGCTTGAACCGTCTAAGTCAATCGAGGTGATACTCACATTGTTTAGGACGACCGGGATGCCTGTTCCTGCGCCCGTGTAAGTGCCTGATTCGTAAAACTCAAAGGTGTACTCCATTGTGCCGTAGCTGCCGGTAAACGAACCATTTGCCTGAAAGTAACCCACGTTGCATCAATCGAGATTCCTGAAATTGGGGTGTCTGTGATGTTTGTGTATTTGACGACCGCGTTGTTGTCTGCGCCTGAAGTACCTGAAATCATGCTTGCTTTATTGGCGTGATCGAAGTTGAACGTTGCAGCTGAGGCGTCAACGGAGATTGCCTTGGCGGGACCAGCCATAATGGAAAGGTTTGCAAAGGTTAGCAGCGTGACCAGCATGAGCGCGATTGCGGTTCGGAAAGGGCCCTCAGTGGATTTAAACTTCAAACGCGAAGTTGTAAAGAGCGAAGTAATCATTAAGGCCTACCGATGTGCAATATCTTGGTTGTTCGCAAATGCGAATGCCTTTATATACTAACGGTCTAAATATTCGCTTTTCGCAACAAATTTATTCTGCATATGTGGCTGTATTCCTTCAGTTTCTGGGTGAGCTGAAGGTTTTTATCCGAAGCGGCCCGAGATGTAGTCTTCGGTGTTTTTGTTGCTTGGGTTGGTGAAAATGGTGTCGGTCTTGTCGAACTCGATAAGTTTTCCTGGCTGACCGGTTCCGGCAATGTTGAAGAAGGCGGTCTTGTCGGATATACGGGCGGCCTGTTGCATGTTGTGGGTCACGATCACGATCGTGTAGTCGCGTCGAAGTTCTTCCATGAGGTCTTCGATGGCAAGCGTAGAGATTGGGTCTAGTGCCGACGTTGGCTCATCCATGAGTAGAACGTCTGGTTTTACGGCAATGGCTCGAGCAATGCAAAGGCGCTGCTGTTGGCCACCGGAAAGACCGCCGCCTGGTTTGTCTAAGCGGTCACGAACTTCGTTCCAAAGGTTTGCTTGAGTAAGTGAAGTCTCAACAATCTCTTCAGCGTCGCTCTTCGAGAGCTTTGACGCGTTCAGGCGATAGCCGGCGAGAACGTTTTCACGAATTGACATGGTTGGGAAAGGGTTAGGTCGCTGGAAAACCATTCCGATGTGGCTGCGCACCTCAACCGGATCAGTATCTGCACCATACAAGTCGGTCTGGTCCATGATGATCTGGCCTTCAACACGTGCTCCTGGGATCACCTCGTGCATACGGTTGATGGAACGAAGGAGGGTAGATTTACCGCAACCCGAAGGCCCAATGAATGCGGTTACTTCGAATGGTTGGATCTCGAGCGAAACATCCTCAACGGCAAGGAACTTACTGTAGAAGACGTTCAGATTTCTTATCGAAATGCGTTTTGCCATTAGTGGGTACTCCTTGAGTTTCTTGAGAAGACTGATGCAATAAACCTGGCGCCAAGGTTTAAGACCATGACGATCACAATCAAAGTGAGAGCTCCTGCCCAGGCGCGATCGATGTAGGCCTGAGCATTTGCTCCCTGGTTGCTGTAGCTGTAGTAAACAAAAACCGGAAGGGTCATCATGCGGTCCTGGAACGGGCTGTAGTTCATGCTTTGCGTGAAGCCGGCAACTACCAATAGTGGGGCGGTTTCACCAATCACACGGGCAATGGCCAACATCACACCGGTTACCAATCCGGTTAGCGCGGTAGGAATTACAACCTTCAAAATTGTTCTCCACTTAGGAACTCCTAGGGCAAACGAGGCTTCTCTAAGTTCGTCTGGCACGAGGCGAAGCATTTCTTCACCAGACCTGACCACAACCGGGATCATTAGAACGCTCAGGGCAATTGAACCTGCAAAACCCATCCTCACCGACGGGCCGAAAATCATTGCGAAAAGCGCAAAGGCAAAAAGACCGGCGACGATTGAGGGAATGCCGGTCATGACGTCAACGAAGAAGGTGACCGCACGGGCAAGACGTCCACGACCATATTCGACGAGGTAGATTGCTGCCAATAGACCGATTGGAACCGAAATCAATGTCGCCAAAAGCGTGACTTCAAGTGTTCCGACGATGGCGTGAAGCGCGCCTCCACCTTCACCAACAACATTGCGCATCGATGACGAAAAGAACGTGCCATCGAAGCGAGCCATACCTGCCGATACTGCGGTCCAGATAAGTGAAATCAGTGGAGCCAGGGCAACTAGAAAAGTTAGTGACACTAAAACCGTGACGGTTCCGTTGATGATCTTTCTTTTCAGCATTACTTAGCACCTCCCGAAACTATCTTTCGAGCAAGCATGTTTACAGCCATGGTGATCAGGAAGAGAACCAGACCGCTAGCAACCAACAGGTTCACGTTCAGTCCAGATGCTTCTGGGAAGTTAAGAGCAATGTTTGCGGCAATCGTCGTGGAGTTCGTCGAGGTAAGGAGGTTGAACGAAATCACACTCGCGGGCGAAAGCACGAGAGCCACCGCCATGGTTTCACCGAGAGCGCGACCAAGACCGAGCATCGCGGCCGAAACTAAGCCCGATTTGGCGTAAGGGAAAACGGCTAAGCGAATCATCTCCCACTTGGTGGCACCTAGAGCTAGGGCTGCCTCTTGGTGAAGGCGAGGTGTTTGCAGAAAGATTTCACGAGCGATAGCGCTCATGATTGGGAGGATCATGATGGCCAGGACGATTGAAACGGTCAAAATTGTTCGACCGGTTCCACTCACTGGGCCGCTGAACAGTGGGAACCAGCTTGCGTTGTCTACCAACCAGCTGTAAATCGGCTGAAGAGTGGGGGCAAGTACCATGATTCCCCAGAGGCCGTAGACGACCGAAGGAACAGCGGCCAATAGGTCAACGATGTACCCGAGCCCCTGAGCAAGTTTTCGGGGAGCATAGTGAGAGATGAAAAGGCCGATTCCGATGGAAAGTGGCACAGCGAAAATCAAAGCGATAAGCGCTGAATATAGAGTTCCAAAAACTAGTGGACTCAAGTAGCCGAGGACGTCACCGTCGGCAGCAGGTGGGTTACCTAAGAATGCTGGAAGTGCTTGAACTAGCAAAAAGCCACTGACCGCGGCCAGGGCTATGAGAATTAGGATTCCTGATCCGACCGAGATTGATCGGAAAAGTTTGTCGCCAGTTGACTTACCGGACGGCTTGATTGCGGTCATGGCATTCCTCTGGCTAGAAATAAAAGTTGGGCGTTACAGATACTATTCTGCAACGCCCAACCCCTCAATTACTTGATGTTTTTGATGATTGCTGCAGCTTCTTCACGAACCGCTGCGCTCAGTGGTGCCGAGCCAGCGTTGGTCTGTGCAGTAGCCTGAGCACCCTCGGTTACTAGGTAGCCGATGTAGCTCTTCACTAGCTTTCCAATTTCTGCGTCAGCGTAAACGGTGCAACCGATAGCGTAGCTAACTAGAACTAGTGGGTAGGTCGATGCATCGGTGCTGTTGCGGTCGATCTTGACTGCCATGTCATTGGCGTCGCGGCCTTCAACACGAGGAGAGGTTTCCACGATCTTCGCAGCGGCTTCTGCTGAGTATGCTACCCAGGTCTCGCCAACCTTTAGCTTCGCAGTGCCTAGGTCGCCGGCCTTTGATGCGTCGGCGTAACCGATGGTGTTCTTACCGTTCTTCACAGCGTCGACAACACCCGAGGTGCCCTTGGCGCCTTCACCAGACTTGTATGGGAATACGTCGGAAACTTCGCCATCCCAGATTGCCGAAGCAGTCTTGCTTAGGTAGTCAGAGAAGTTCTTGGTAGTACCCGAGTCGTCCGAGCGGTGAACAGCGGTGATCGCTGCTGCTGGAAGTGCAACACCTGGGTTTTCAGCAACAATTGCTGCGTCGTTCCACTTCTTGATGGTGCCCTTGAAAATCTTGGCAAGAGTGTCAGACGAAAGGTTTAGGTCGGTAACTCCGTCAACGTTGAAGATCACAGCGATAGGAGATACGTAAACAGGAACTTCGAAGAACTTGCTGTCAGGAGCACAGTTGCTGCTGGTAAGAGCAAGCTCTTCATCCTTTAGCGACGAGTCGCTTCCAGCGAAGTTGACTGCGCCGGAGAAGAAAGCTTCACGGCCAGCGCCAGAACCGGTTGGGTCGTAGTTGATGCTTACCGAACCATTGGCGGTCTGGTATTCAGCAATCCACGCTTCCTGAGCGCTTCCCATTGCCGATGAACCTGCACCGTTTAGGGTACCGGTCAAGTTTGAGTCCCCGTTGCCCTCGTTTGCGGCACAACCTGTTAGTCCCAGAGTTAGAACGGCAGCTACGGAAGCTACCTTAATCAATGACTTTTTCATGATTACCTTTCTGTCTTAATGACATGTTCAGGTTATGTTTACCAAGTTAAGTGTAGGTGTTTGCTAGGTGAACGGCAGGTTAACTTAACGGCCAGTTTCAATAACCGTAGCCACTGCTTTGCGCCA
>JBJORE010000079.1:0-5423 GCA_046049565.1 Actinomycetota bacterium | reverse complement strand
GCCTGGAACAAGGATGCTCGTCCAGTACCTCACAGCGCGGTCAAGGCAGCGCTCGCGGCAGCAGCCGAAGGTAACACCCGAATCATTCTTGACCCAGGTTCTGCTACCGAGTTTGTGATTCGCCGCCCAGCGTTCGAAGCAATTGCTAAAGAATTGCCATGGGTGCCATCTTTTGAGATGCTGGAAGTTCTAGAAGCTTTCGACCAAGCGCTCGCGGGAAACCCTGAATTGGCTGGGTGGTCGATTGCCGGGGGAGACCCACTTTCGCTGCTCAAGTCGGCCGAGGTAGAACTAACGCTGCAATTGGCAGCCACGCTAACGCAAGAAGATTTCGACGCACTCATGCAAAAGATCGCCAAGTCGATCTCAGAAAGCGAAGTAATCGCTGAGCGAGTTGACTCGCTGCGGGTAAAACTAGCTACATCTTAGGCAACCGGACCGGTGAACTTTTCACCAGGACCTGCACCAGGTGCGTCCGGGAATGGTGCTGCTTCACGGAAGGCTAGTTGAATCTCACGAAGCGCTGCGCGAAGCGGCCGTGCGTGCTGGTCACCAAGGTAAGGAGCTGCACCGGTAATCAGTCCCGCGGTTGCGTCGATGATTTTGCGGGCTTCATCCAAGTCTGCTGGGCGACCGTTCTCGGCTAGGCCACAGTGAATTGCGGCAACACTTAGAAGTTCGATGGTGTAGCGCGAAAGAATTTCAACCGCAGGGAGATCTGCGATGTCGGTGATTTCTTCATTTTGTTCAGACATTGGGGGTTTTCCTTTTTAGTAACTTCTGCTAGGCTAGCCCATGGCTCTGGAGTTCGCTCCAGACAGAAGAGGATTTATTTCCCACCCGCGTTTACCGCTTTACAGGTTTCCGGGTTAGCTAGAAACTAATCGTTTCTGTGCATTTTGAGCTTTGCTCTTGATGTGGCCGTAGTAGTCATATCAATTAGGAGCGCAGCGGAAGCAGACCTAGACCTAGTCGAGGTAGCACCAACTTCCAAGCCACCGGTAGCAAAAATCATGGACTACGGAAAGTTCAAGTACGAGGCAGCTCAGAAGATCCGTGAAGCACGCAAGAACCAGGTCAACACCATTCTCAAGACTGTACGTTTCGGTCTAAAGATTGATGCCCACGACTACGGAACCAAGCGTGGACAGATCGAGAAGTTCCTAAAGGCTGGCGACAAGGTGAAGGTCATGGTGGTCTTCCGCGGTCGCGAACAGTCACGTCCAGAGATGGGCATCACGCTTCTCAAGAAGCTGGCTGAAGAGGTCAACACCTTGGGCTCGGTTGAGTCCAATCCGTCAATCGACGGACGCAACATGGTGATGGTCATCGGTCCGCTAAAGAGCAAGGTAGAGGTCAAGGCCGAAACCAAGAAGGCTGCTGAGAAATCAGCAGTAAAACAGGAGTCCTCAGCGGAAGCTGCGGAGTAGGAAAACAGGAGAAACCATGCCTAAGCAGAAAACCCACTCGGGCGCTAAGAAGCGCTTCCGTTTCACCGGAAGTGGAAAGCTAATGAAGCAGCAGATCAACATGCGCCACAACCTGGAGCACAAGTCGAGCCGCCGCACCCGTCGTCTAAACCAAGACCAGGTCGTTTCGGCAGCAGACTTCAAGACCATCAAGAAGCAGCTCGGCCACTAGTCGAATTCGAAGATTTTTAGGAGATAACAAATGGCAAGAGTAAAAAACGCTGTTAACGCAGCGAAGAAGCGTCGTACAGTCCTAGAGCGCGCACACGGTTACCGTGGTCAGCGTTCACGTTTGTACCGTATGGCCAAGCAGCAGATGCTGCACTCGTTGGTTTACGCATACAACGACCGTAAGGACAAGAAGGGTAACTTCCGTCGTCTATGGATCCAGCGCATCAACGCAGCTGCACGCCTAAACGGAATGACCTACAACCGTCTAATCCAGGGTTTGAACCTTGCAGGCGTTGCTGTTGACCGTCGTATCTTGGCTGACCTAGCCGTGAACGATGCTCCAGTATTCGCTTCGCTAGTTGCAACCGCTAAGGCTGCCCTTCCAAAGGACACCTCGGCTCCAAAGGTTAAGTAAGTTGCTCGACGATCCCAAGGCTCGTAAGGTCCGCGGGGTCGCACAACTTGCAAAGAAAGATGCCCGGTCTGAGACCGGGCTCTTTCTGCTTGAAGGAGTACAAGGGTTAAAAGAAGTCCTTGGTACTCCGTCTCTGATTGTTGAGTTGTACGCCACCGAGGAAGCTGTTGAACGCAATGCTGATCTTTTCGATCAGCTTGGCCGTGCTGGGGTATCCGTCGAACTGGCAACCGCTCAAGTACTAAAGGCCATGTGCGACACCGAGACTCCGCAGGGAGTCGTTGCGGTTTGTAAGCAGTTGGATGTTTCCTTGGAATCTGTTTTGGCCAAACGTCCGCGTTTGATTGCTTTTCTCTCCAATGTCCGCGACCCTGGCAATGCCGGAACCGTGCTACGTGCGGCTGATGCTGCTGGGGCCGACGCGGTTGTTTTCTCAGCGGAAAGTGTCGATGTCTACAACCCGAAAGTAGTTCGTTCCACCACCGGCTCGCTCTTTCACCTTCCCATTGTTTTGGGTATCTCGATTGAGTCAGCCATCGAATCTTTCAAGCATGCTGGGCTTCAGGTTTTTGCTGCCAACGGCGGTGGAGAGTCTCTGCCAGAACTAGACTCCACGGTTCTCGCGGCTCCAACAGTTTGGGTTATGGGTAACGAGGCTTGGGGTTTTGAGGAGTCAACTTTGGCTTTGGTTGACCGTCAGGTTGGTTTGCCAATCTACGGCAAGGCTGAGTCTCTGAACTTGGCAACTGCTGCCAGCGTATGTCTTTACGCATCCGCGTTCGAGCAGAACGCCTAAAAACCGCTTTGCAAAGGTAAACTTGACCCTATGTCTGGCTCAAATCCAATCAATTCTGGTGTCGTTGACCCGCTAGTCGAGTCTTCGCTTGCGGGAATTGCCGCCGCCGCCGATCTTGCTGCGCTTTTGGAAGCGCGTTCATCTTTGGTTGGAGAGACTTCCGAGATTTCGAAGCTAAACGCTTCAATCAAAAACATGCCAAACGAGTTCAAGGCTGAAGCCGGAGCTTTGCTTGGGGCTGCTCGTGGCAAGTTGAACTCGGCTTTTGCCGCTCGTGAATCGGAACTTGCCGCCATTGCTGAGGCCGCTGCGTTGGCAGCCGAAGCCGTCGACGTTACTGCTTGGGTGTCACACGCTCCGGTTGGTGCTCGCCACCCGCTTTCGCTTATGCAGGATCAAATCTCGGACATCTTCATCGGTATGGGATGGGAAATTGCCGAAGGGCCTGAGGTTGAGAGCGAATGGTTCAACTTCGACGCTCTAAACTTCGATGCCGACCACCCGGCTCGAGCGATGCAGGACACTTTCTTCATTGAACCTGCTGACGCTCACCTGGTACTTCGCACCCACACCTCACCGGTTCAGGTTCGTTCGATGCTTGAGCGCGAAGTTCCTATTTACGTTTTGTGTCCTGGGCGCGTTTACCGCACCGACGAACTCGATGAAACCCACACCCCGGTTTTCCACCAGGTTGAAGGTTTAGCGGTTGACAAGGGACTAACCATGGCCGACCTTCGTGGAACCCTAGAGCACTTCGCTCGATTGATGTTTGGACCTGAAGCGAAGATTCGCCTGCGCCCAAACTACTTCCCGTTCACTGAACCCTCGGCTGAGCTAGACATCTGGCACACTGCCGCCAAGGGAGGTCCGCGTTGGATTGAATGGGGTGGCTGCGGCATGGTCAACCCGAATGTTTTGCGTGCTGCGGGTATCGACCCTGAAGAGTATTCAGGTTTCGCTTTCGGTATGGGTATTGAGCGAACACTCATGTTCCGCAACGGCGTCCTAGACATGCACGACATGGTCGAGAGCGACATCCGTTTCTCACAGCAGTTTGGAGTGAGCCTCTAATGCGCGTACCACTTTCTTGGCTGGCAGAGTATGTTGACCTTCCTGGTGATGCAACTCCAGATTCAGTTATGGCTGAGCTGGTCAAAGTTGGCTTTGAAGAGGAGGCCGCTCACCGTTTCGACGTCACCGGTCCGGTCGTTGTCGGACAGGTTTTGGAGTTTACGCCTGAACCTCAGAGCAACGGGAAGACTATTCGCTGGTGTTCGGTTCGGGTTGCGCCAGAGGGACAGAAGGCCGCCGATGGTGGCGAAGACGTGCGCGGAATTGTTTGCGGAGCGTCAAACTTTGAAGTCGGCGACAAGGTTGTTGTTTGTCTACCAGGTTCGGTTCTGCCCGGCGATTTCGCTATCGCGGCCAGAAGCACCTACGGACACATCTCGGATGGAATGATGGCATCTGCCAAAGAGTTGTCATTGAACGACGACCACGGCGGCATCATTCGCCTGCACGAGATGGGTCTAGATCCAAAGGTTGGCTCCGACGCGATTGAACTTTTGAACCTCGCCGACACGGCAGCCGAGATCAACGTGACCCCGGATCGTGGCTACTGTTTCTCGATTCGTGGCGTGGCTCGCGAATACTCGCACGCGACCGGAGCTGAGTTTCGCGATCCAATCGGAAATGCTCACCCTGAAGTTGCTGGTGGATTTGATGTTGTCATCGACGACGCTGAAGGTATTCGTGGAAAGGTCGGTTGCGACCGCTTCGTTCTACGTGCGGTTCGTGGAGTGGATGCAACCAAACCAACGCCACCTTGGATGATTGCCAGGTTGAAGCTTGCGGGTATGCGTTCAATTTCGCTCGTTGTAGACATCACCAACTACGTGATGCTTGAACTTGGCCAGCCAACTCACGCTTACGACCTTGACAAACTTTCCGGTGGCATGAAGGTTCGCCGAGCCAAGTCTGGTGAAACATTGAAAACCTTGGATGGTCAGGTTCGCAAACTTGATGTTGAAGATCTTCTAATCACCGACGGCTCCGGCCCAATCGGTTTGGCTGGTGTGATGGGTGGTGAAAGTACTGAAGTTAGCAACTCAACCGTCAACGTCATTATCGAAGCTGCCCACTTCGACCCAGTATCGATTGCGAGAAGTGCACGTCGTCACAAGCTAATTTCGGAAGCCTCGAAGCGCTTTGAACGCGGGGTTGACCCACGAGTTGCCGAGTATGCGGCCGCGCGAGTGGTTCAACTTCTCGAGGTTCACGCTGGTGGAACCGCCGACGGTCTCGGATCAAACTACAGCACCCTAGGTGATGCCGTTTCGGTTTGGCTTCCGGCCGACTTCCCTCAGGAAATCACCGGAGTCGAGTACACCGTCGACGAAGTAACTGGCGTACTTTCGGACATCGGTTGTGTCGTGGCACACGTCGAAGGCGGATACGAAGTTATTCCTCCTTCATGGCGCCCAGACATTACACACAAGACCGATTTGGCCGAAGAGATTGCCAGAATCGTTGGCTACGAACGTATCGGTACGCGCCTGCCAGTGGCTCCTCC
>JBJORE010000078.1:0-4515 GCA_046049565.1 Actinomycetota bacterium | reverse complement strand
ATGTGTGAATCCGGCGTCGACATTCTTGAATTGGGGGTACCTTATAGCGATCCGGTGATGGACGGCCTGGTTATTCAGCAAGCTACAGAGGTAGCGCTTAGTAATGGATTCAAACTCTCCAGAATTTTCGATCTTGTTTCCGAAATTACTTCCAGAGTTAGCACACCGGTATTGGTCATGACCTATTGGAACCCTGTTCTGCAGTATGGCGTGGAGAGGTTCGCTTTGGATTTGGCTAAATCTGGGGGCGCTGGTTTGATCACTCCAGATTTGATTGTGGATGAAGCTTCCGCCTGGCTCGAAATCAGTGACAAATTGAACCTAGATAGAGTATTTCTTGCTACACCGAGTTCAAAGCAGGACCGTATAGACCGCACGGTAGCGGTATCTAAAGGATTTGTTTATGCGGTATCAACAATGGGGATTACTGGAGCGCGAGAAGACTTGGATCAAAAGGCTAGGGGAGTTGTTGCTAACGTCCGAAAAGCGAACCTCGAACAAAATGTCGCAGTTGGCATAGGTATTAGCACGGCAGAGCAAGTTCAAGAGGTAAATAGTTATGCCGATGGAGCAATCGTCGGATCGGTATTTGTGAGAGCATATGCAAATGGCGGTTTGACCGAGTTAAAGCGAGTCACCCAAGAGCTCTCGGGTAAGACATAGAGGAAGAAAACGATGCATTCACTAATCTCTCAGTTCCCAAATCCTCCGTTCAGCAGTTTCTCGGTAGGTCCTTTTACTGTTCACATGTATGCCCTGTGTATCCTGGCGGGAATCGTCGTTGCGTACTTTATTGGGGCATCAAGATTCAAAAAACGCGGGGGAGATGCTGGCACGCTGCTGGACATCGTTCTCTGGGC
This sequence comes from Actinomycetota bacterium, assembly GCA_046049565.1. Lineage (GTDB taxonomy): Bacteria > Actinomycetota > Actinomycetes > Actinomycetales > Microbacteriaceae > Rhodoluna. Next base: position 3,655 of record JBJORE010000078.1, on the reverse strand, counting down.
AGTTCCGTTTGGGATTGTAGGTGGACGCTTGTTTCACGTTGCCACCCATTTGGGTGACTACATCGGTGTTTATCCAACGCTTCAGGAGACACTTCTCCACATCGTCGCTGTTTGGGAGGGTGGGCTCGCCATTTATGGCGCGGTAATTCTAGGTTCGGTCGGTGCCTGGATTGGCGCAAAGCAAGCTGGCGTGCGCTTCGTTACTGTGCTTGATGTTCTTGCACCAGGAGTGTTGGTTGCTCAGGGTATTGGGCGGTGGGGCAACTACTTCAACCAAGAACTATTCGGCCAAGCAACTGATCTACCCTGGGGACTCTTGATTGAAAAGAACAACAACTCGGCTTTTCCATCAGAATTTCCTGCTGGCACCCTCTTCCACCCGGCATTTCTTTACGAATTCATCTGGAATATGCTCGGCGCATTGGCCATCATTTGGATTGCAAACAAACTTCGACTCCAGTGGGGCAAAGTCTTTGCTCTATATCTGATTGTCTATTCGATCGGTCGCTTCTTTGTAGAAGCAATTCGCCTTGACCCGAGCGACGTGTTTTTCGGGTTCCGCACTAATCAATGGTCAGCGATTTTCGGTGTAATCATTGGGGCGGCTATCTGGTTTATTCAGTCGAAACGTCACCCTGGGGTTGAAGGATCGATTTATACACGTGAACCGGTCACTGAGGCAGAAACAGAATCTGCTGAAACTAAATAGTCGTTAGGTTAGACTTTTTAGACAAATAAGCTAAGTTCCAAAGGGCCAATGTTGTCCCTCCGATTCGATATTCATTGGGGTGTGCAACATGCGTGATTCATCCGCTTTTAAGCGCTTCAACACAGCTCCCGAAGCCCGTGGTCTTTATGACCCTAGCCGCGACAAGGATGCTTGTGGGCTGGCAATGGTGGCCACCTTACGCGGTTCAGCCGGTCACGACATTGTCGAGACTGCCCTTGACGCACTTAGAAATTTGGAACACCGTGGAGCTGTAGGCTCCGATGCTGGAACAGGCGACGGGGCAGGAATTCTTTCCCAGTTGCCAGACAGATTTCTCAGAAGTGTTGCTGGATTCGAACTACCACAAGCTGGACACTATGCCTCTGGTCTGGTTTTCGTTCACCAGGACGATTCGGTGGACGTATTCAAAGCCAGCTTTGCCAATCTCGCTGAGTCTGAAAACCTTTCCGTATTAGGTTGGCGTGACGTTCCAGTTCGCCCAGAGGTTCTCGGAGATCTCGCTAGGGCTGCCATGCCGCAAATCGTTCAGGTATTTGTAGGTGCAAACGGGCAGTTCGACATGGAGCTCGAACGCGCTCTTTTCCGTTTAAGGAAGCGTTCGGAGCGCACCCTAGGCGCCTACCACTGTTCACTTTCCGCAAAGACAATCGTCTACAAGGGCATGGTAACAACTCTTCAGTTGGAACCGTTTTACCCAGACCTTAGTGATGAGAACTTCGAATCAACGCTGGCTCTAGTGCACTCGCGCTTTTCAACTAACACATTCCCGTCTTGGCCGCTAGCTCACCCTTTCCGCCTTATAGCGCACAACGGTGAAATCAATACCGTCAAGGGCAATCGAAACTGGATGGCTGCTCGTCAGTCCCAAATGGCTTCGGAAGTGCTTGGTGATTTGAATGATTTGCTTCCGATCGTGACACCTGATGGCAGTGACTCGGCATCCTTTGATGAAGTCGTTGAACTGCTATACATGTCGGGCAGATCACTACCGCACGCAATGATGATGATGATTCCTGAAGCTTGGGAGAAGCAGACCGACATCGACGCCGCTCGAAAGAGCTTTTACGAGTATCACAGCATGCTGATCGAGCCTTGGGACGGACCCGCTGCCGTTATTTTCACAGATGGTTCTCTGGTCGGCGCAACCCTTGACCGCAATGGATTGCGGCCGGGTCGTTATTTGGTGACCGAAGATGGTCTGGTTGTTTTGGCATCCGAAACTGGCGTTGCCAACATTGACCCTTCCAAGGTAGTCCGCAAGGGCCGTTTGCAACCAGGAAAAATGTTTTTGGTGGACACTGTTGGCGGTCGACTTATCGACGACGACGAGATCAAGGCAGAAATTTCTGCCTTAGAACCTTGGGCGGATTGGTTGGATGAAAATCGAATCAATCTGAGTGACCTACCAGAACGCGAACACATCGCTCATACTGCATCGTCAGTCAACCGTCGTCAGCGCACATTTGGCTACACCGATGAGGAACTTCGGGTCATGATCGCCCCAATGGCCAAAGCCGGCATTGAGCCAATTGGCGCCATGGGTTCAGATACACCGATCGCTGCAATCTCCGACAAGCCTCGACTCTTGTTTGACTACTTTGTTCAGCAATTTGCTCAGGTCACGAACCCTCCTCTGGATTCAATCCGAGAAGAGGTGGTCACCTCGTTGTCGACCGGAATCGGCCCAGAGCTCAACCTACTTGCTGCTACCCCGGAGCATGCTCGTCAGGTGATTCTAGATTTCCCAGTTCTTACCAATGATGAATTGGCAAAAATCAAACACATTGATGAACGACCAGAACTCGGATTCGCCTTCACCGTGAGAGGTCTATACCGCGTAGAGTCAGGTGAAGAGGGGCTTGCCGCTCGCATCCGCGAGATTTTCGAAGAAGTTGACGCGGCTGTTGATGCTGGAGCAAAGTTCGTAATCGTAAGCGACCGAGACAGCAATCATGATTTAGCACCAATCCCATCGCTACTTTTAACCAGCGCGGTTCACCATCATCTCATTCGTTCAGGGAACAGGCCAAGGATTGGTCTTGTTGTTGAAGCTGGAGACGTTCGCGAGGTCCACCATGTTGCTGCCCTCATCGGCTACGGAGCGGCAGCAGTGAACCCGTACCTTGCCATGGAAACCGTCGAACAGATGGTCAAGACTGGTTACATCACTGGACTAACCGTAGAAAAGGCCATTTACAATCTTCTAAAGGCGCTCGGCAAGGGTGTCTTGAAGATTATGTCAAAGATGGGCATTTCAACGGTATCTAGTTACGCCGGAGCTCAGTGTTTCGAGGCCATCGGGCTTTCTCAAGAGTTTGTCGACACTTATTTCACCGGCACCACTTCTCAATTAGGCGGTATCGGTCTGGAAGTTATACACACCGAGATTGCGGCCCGACACCGAAGTGCTTATCCTCTGGAAAAGGCAGCCAACGCACATGAGGAGTTAGCAACTGGAGGCGAATTCCAGTGGCGTCGTGATGGGGCACCACACCTTTTCAATCCTGAAACGGTTTTCAAGCTTCAACATTCGACTCGGGAAAAGCGTTACGAGATATTCCGTGAATACACTTCGTTGGTCGACGACCAGGCAGAACAACTGATGACTCTTCGTGGTCTATTCCTGCTCCGCGAAGGAGTTCGCCCAGCCGTTCCTATTGATGAAGTAGAGCCAATAAGCGAAATCGTAAAGAGATTCTCAACTGGCGCTATGAGTTATGGGTCAATTTCTCCCGAGGCTCACGAGACACTTGCAATAGCCATGAACCAAATCGGTGGGAAATCCAACACCGGTGAGGGCGGAGAAGACCTTGAGCGCCTTCTAGACCCAAAACGTCGCAGCGCAATCAAGCAGGTGGCATCCGGCCGATTTGGTGTCACTTCGATGTACCTCACCCACGCCGATGATATCCAGATCAAGATGGC
>JBJORE010000077.1:0-4623 GCA_046049565.1 Actinomycetota bacterium | reverse complement strand
CTGATGCCAAGGGTGAGGAAAGTTAGGTTTTGCTGAATGAGTTCCGCGGGTGAAGAAAGGTCGCCGGCAATGATCGCAATGTTTGGAAGATAGGGATCGAGTGAAAGTGGCTGTAAAACTCCAAGAGCTCCGATTAGGAGAATGAGCCCCGTGCGGAGTTTGTTATCAGTCATGGTCTCAAGTTTATGGTTGCGGCCTAGAGGCGCGGTTCAATTGCTCGAGCAAAGCCCAAGTCCAATCAATCATTTCGCGATCGGTAGCATTCACGGGGGTTGGAACACTTAGGTTCTTAGCAGCTGAAAGGTAACGCGAACCTGGATAAAGGCGACTGAAAGCAACCTGGGTCGCTTCATCAAATTCAATCGGATTGATTCTCGCCATTTGACCAATCAGCAAGACATCCTTGAGTTCCATTCGGTTGGCGACCTGCCTTAGCTCAATCACGTCAATCAGGTTGCTAACCGATTGAGGTGCTACGCCATAGCGGTCTTCCAATTCGGCCTTGATCTTGTCGAGGTCGGCGCGAGAGTTACTTGCATTGCTGGCTGCTGAAAGCTTGTGATAAGCCTCAAGGCGAAGGCGTTCCGAATCCACGTAGGTTGCTGGAATGTGAGCGTCAATTGGGAGTTCTAGTTTCAATTCGGCAGGCGTCTCATGTTTGATTCCCTTGAAGTCGTTCACGGCTTCGCCAATCATTCTTAGGTAGAGGTCGAAGCCAACACCGGCAATATGGCCAGACTGCTCGCCACCGAGCAGGTTTCCGGCACCACGAATCTCAAGGTCTTTGAGCGCTACCTGCATTCCAGAGCCAAGTTCATTGTTGGTGGCGATGGTGGCAAGGCGGTCGTGAGCTGTTTCTGTGAGCGGCTTACTCGGGTCATAAAAGAAGTAGGCATAGGCACGCTCACGACTGCGGCCAACACGTCCACGAATCTGGTGTAGTTGGCTGAGACCAAAGTTCTCGGCACGGTCAACAATCAATGTGTTGGCGTTGGGGATATCGATTCCGGTCTCAATAATCGTGGTCGAAACCAGGACGTCGAATTTCTTTTCCCAGAAATCGACCACAACCTGCTCGAGGGCGTTCTCCCCCATTTGACCATGGGCAACCGCGATTCGTGCTTCTGGCACTAACTCGCGCAGATGATCGGCAACTAGCTCGATATTCTCTACCCGGTTGTGAACGAAGAACACCTGACCCTCGCGAAGCAGTTCGCGGTGAATGGCTGCGGTCACCTGTTTGTCAGAGTAGGCACCAACGTAGGTGAGGATTGGGTGGCGATCTTCAGGCGGTGTAGCCAGAGTGGACATTTCGCGGATGCCGGTTACCGCCATCTCTAGAGTTCTTGGAATTGGTGTCGCCGACATCGAAAGAACGTCTACGTTGGCTTTTAGTTCCTTGAGTTTTTCCTTGTGCTCAACACCGAAGCGCTGCTCTTCGTCGACGATGATCAGCCCGAGATTCTTGAACTTGATATTTCCGCTTAGCAAACGGTGAGTTCCGACCACCATGTCGACCGCGCCAGACTCTAGTCCTTTGATGGTGTCTTTCGATTCCTTCTCCGTTTGGAAACGTGAAAGGCTGCGCACGGTAACTGGGAAACCTTCAAAGCGCCGTTCTATTGTGTCGGTGTGCTGTCTCACTAACAGTGTGGTTGGAACGAGCATGACTACCTGTTTGCCGTCTTGGATGGCTTTGAAAGCTGCTCTAATGGCAACTTCGGTTTTGCCATACCCGACATCGCCGGCGAGGAGGCGGTCCATCGGAACCGAACGTTCCATGTCGCGCTTAACTTCTTCGATGGTGTTGAGTTGGTCCTGCGTTTCAACAAACGGGAAAGCGTCTTCCATCTCACGTTGCCATGCGGTGTCTTGACCGAACGCGTGGCCCGACGCATTCATTCGAGCCGAATAGAGTTTGACCAGGTCGATCGCTATCTTTCGAACCGCTTTGCGAGCGCGACCCTTTTGGTTAGCCCAATCGCTTCCTCCCATGCGCGAGAGAACTGGCGCTTCGCCGCCAACATAACGGGTTAGCAGGTCAAGGTGATCGGTTGGAACAAACAGGGTGTCATTTGGTTGACCACGTTTGGATGGAGCGTATTCGACTAACAGGTATTCGCGTTCGTTCTGGCGACCTGGTGTTCCGCTCTTGCGCGAAACCAATTCTAAAAAGCGGCCAATCCCATGAATTTCGTGAACCACGTAGTCGCCGCGCTTTAGTGTAAGCGGGTCAACCGCTGCTCCCCTGCGCGCAGCAAGCTTGCGTGCCTTCGGACTTACGTAGGCAGAGTTCTTTCCGTAGTAGTCGGCTTCGGTGAGCAGGATGAACTTACTCTCAGGAGCGGCGAAGCCCTTGGTTAGAGAAGCCTGACCGACCTCAACTTTTTCTAGGCCCTGACCTTTTAGCTTCTCAACCAGACGCTCCGCGGTTCCATGACCAGGTACGGTGATGAAGATTTGCTGATCGTTTTTTAGTTGATCTTCAAGCCATTGATCAACCGAAGTTTCGGCCAGGTTGAAGTTTGGTAGGTCTAGTAGTTGCAGATTGATTTCGTCTTCGCCGGACGGCAACTGGCTGATTTCAATTAGAGAGTGTTGTTTGAGCTCAGCAAAGAATTCTTTGATTGGTATGAAACCACCGTTACTCAAGTCAATCGGTGTGGTTGCACCTTCGGCAGCGGCATCCCAAGCGGCATGAAGGAATTCGTCGTTAGTTTCAACAAGGGACGCCGCTCTGGCGGCGGCTTTCTCCGGGCCAAGAATTACCACCGCAGAATCTTTTGGAAGATAACTACTGAATGGAACCATGGAATCAACTAGGACGGGCGCCAGCGACTCCATTCCCTCGACTGGTATGCCCTGTGCAATCTTTTCGAGCATTCCTGAAAGGTTTGGAAACTCGTGCTGCATTTCCCTGGCCTTGGCAGCAACCGATGGGGTGATAATCACTTCTCGGGCGGGATAAACTTCGGCCGACTTCAACGCGTCGTTTGGTAGAGATCGCTGATCGGCAACTGAGAATTCACGGATTTCCTCAAGTTCGTCGCCGAAGAATTCCAGGCGAATTGCGTGTTCAGCGGTGGTTGGGAAAATGTCGACGATTCCACCGCGGGCAGCGAACTCGCCTCGACGTGTGACCATGTCTACTCGCTCGTAAGCTAGCTCGACTAATTTGAGGCTCAGCTCAGGCAGTAGATACTCTTTGCCCGATTCAAGTTTGAGGGCATGGTGTTCACCAAGACCTGCGACAACGGGCTGCAAAGTGGCACGAATCGATGCCAACACATAAACCGGGTGGTGGCTCTCGGTTTTTTGTAATTTGTGAAGGCGATGTAACACCCGAACTCGCTTACCAACGGTTTCAGGGCTAGGGCTAAGCCTCTCGTGAGGAAGGGTTTCCCAACTCGGGAATTCAAGAATCTCGGCATTTGGCTCAAGTTCTTTCAGCGCATCACCGAGTTCTTCAGACTCACGACCAGTCGCGGCAATCACAAGTTGGAGGTTCGAAAGTTTCTTGGCTGACCGTAACTGTGAGATCAAATTGAGCACAAAAGGATTAGCTCCAGCTGGTGCGATAACCCTGAGTTGCTTGTTTTTTATGCCAGCTTCAAGTTTTGCGGTTGGGTAACCTTCGCTGAAGAGCGCAGCAAGGCGCACTAATGCCTTGGTCTGCGGGTTGTTCACATTCTCCAGTTTAGGAGTGAAAGCGTTGCTGGGCTGCGGTTAGTCCGTCTTTGATGATGGCTTCAACGGCATCGCCGGCAATTTCGAGTGTGGTTGGTAGTTCTTTTTTCTCGGTTGACGAGAAATTCTTGAGAACAAAGTCGGCGGTATCCATCGAACCTGGTGGGCGGCCGATGCCTACTCGAATACGAATGTAATCGTTGGTGCCGAGCGCGGAGATGATGTCGCGAAGGCCGTTGTGACCCGCGTGACCACCGCCAAACTTAATGCGAACGTCTTCGGCGGGAATGTCTAGCTCATCGTGGATGACGATGATGTGATCCGGCTCAATGCCGTAAAACTTGGCAAGGTTTGCCACCGGTCCACCAGAGGTGTTCATGTAACTGAGCGGCTTGGCCAGAATAAGTTTGTCTTGCCCTATGCCAAGTCTCGTCTCGGAAACCATGGCATTGGCCTTGTGCTTTGAGAACTTTGCGCCCAGTCGGTTTGCCAATACATCCAAAACCATCTGGCCAACGTTATGGCGATTAAATGCGTAGTCGGGCCCAGGATTACCGAGCCCGACTACCAGAAACATTTTTACTCTGCGGCTGCAGCAGGGGCTGCTTCGCCTGCGTGACCAGCAGCGGTCTCAACAACCGAGGCGATTAGCTCATCGGCTGGTAGGTCCATTGCAACACCGGCAGGAAGCTTGACGTCCTTAGCAAGCACGTGGAAACCAGCTGACTCCTTGTTGAAGGCAATCTCAACGTATTCAGGAATGTTCGAAGCCTCACAGATAAGCTTCACGGTCTTGTGCTCAAGGTCAACGGTTGCGCCCGAGATTGGCTCGCCAACAACGTGAACTGGAACCTCAACGTGAATCTTTTCACCCTTGACCACGGTTACGAGGTCGATGTGCTCGATTACCTGGGTAACAACATCCTTGGTTGCACT
>JBJORE010000076.1:0-4630 GCA_046049565.1 Actinomycetota bacterium | reverse complement strand
GCGATGGGGATAAACACCAACAGCGTTCCCGAAATGATTCCCGGCATGCTTAGAGGAAGCGTTACCTTACGGAAAACCTTGGCAGGGCTGGCATAGAGGTCAGATCCTGCTTCAAGTAACCGCACATCGAAACGTTCGAGAGTTGTGAAAAGTGGCAAAGTCATGAACGGGATGAAGTTGTAGGTCAAACCGAAGATAACGGCCGCGTCGGTGCCTAGAAAGTGCTCCGATGGATCCATCAACCCAAGCGCATACACGGTCTGCATAATTGCTCCACCGTCTGAGAAAATCTGCTTCCAGGCAATGGTGCGAAGAAGGAACGAGATGAAGAAAGGAGCGATGACTAGCACCAGCATTAGACGCTGCAACATCGGGCGAGTGCGAAGCTTCACACCTATGAAGTAGGCCAATGGATAGCTGATCAGAAGCGCAATAATCGTGGCAATCGTTGCGTACATAAATGATCGCAAAATCTGCGGCATGTACGTGGTAATCGCGGTTACATAGTTTTCCCAGGCAAAGCCGTACTCGTATTCACCGATGCCACCCGAGGCTGCTGGAACCTCAAGCGAGGTAACTACGAGCGAGAAGAGCGGAGTGAAGAAGAAAAGACCTAAGTAAACCATTCCAGGCATAAGTAGCGCGAAAACAATTCTGCTCGACTTAGTTGGAGCCTTATGTTCCTGGGCTGAACCCGAACCGAATGCCGCGAAAGCCATGGCTACTCTTCTTCGTTGCCGGCTGGAAGGTCGGAAAGCCCGAAGGAGTGCTCAACCTTCCAAGAAACCCAAACCTGCTCGCCGAGTTCAATCACTGGGCTGATGCCTACGTTTTGGGCAAACACGGTTACCTGACCGACATTTGGAATCTCGATTAGGTACTGGTTGCTCACGCCGGTGAAGCGAATGTCGATGATTTCACCAGGGCCAACCACAACGTGGTCTGAGCCAAGCTTTGGGTTAGTTCGGTGGAAGGTGGCCTTTTCAGGGCGAACACCGATGCAAATCTTGCCAGTCTGCTTCTCAGCACGGTCTTTTGGAACTGTGATCTTGTGTCCACCAACCTCGATACTCAGTGAAGACGCACTGCTGTCGACGATTGAACCAACGAAAAGATTCGACTGGCCGAGGAATTTAGAAACGAAAGCGGTCTTTGGGCGCTCATAGAGGGCTTCAGGTGCGCCCATCTGCTCGATGTGGCCCTTATTCATAACTGCGACGGTGTCGGCCATGTCCATGGCTTCTTCCTGGTCGTGGGTTACGTGAAGGAAGGTTAGACCGACCTCCATCTGAATCGCCTTAAGTTCAATCTGCATCTGACGACGAAGCTTGAGGTCTAGAGCACCAAGGGGTTCATCGAGCAGTAAGAGTGCTGGGCGGTTGACCAGTGCACGGGCCAGAGCAACACGCTGCTGCTGACCGCCGGAAAGCTGTTGAGGACGACGCTCGGCTGCATAACCAAGTTCAACCAGGTTCAGTGCGTCCATGGCTTTCTTGAGCGGGTCTTCGATCTTGCGCTGACGCAAGCCGAAAGCCACATTCTCAAGGATGGTCATGTGTGGGAACAGCGCGTAGCTCTGGAAAACGGTGTTGACCGGACGCTCGTGAGGCTTGGTTGCGGTGACGTCCTTGCCACCAATCAAAACCTGACCCGTGGTTGGCTCTTCAAGGCCGGCGACGATTCTTAGGGTTGTGGTTTTTCCGCAACCGGAAGGACCAAGCAGCGCGAAGAATTCACCGGCAGGAATGTGAAGATCCATGTCCTGAAGTGCAGTGAAACCAGGGAAATCCTTGCGTACGTTTTTTAGTTCTAGATCCGCACCAGAAGGCTTGAAATCAATTGCCAAAATTACGCCACTCCGTTAGAAGCCTTCGACCAGGCCTTTGAGAACTCGTTGTCTTCCTTTGAGGTCAACGGACGGAACTGCTTTAGCTTGGTTGCGAAGATTTCCTCCGAAGGGAAAATCAACTCGTTGTTTGCCAACGCAGGGTCTTCCTTGATCACGATTTCGCGTGTTCCAGCAACTGGGGTTACGTAGTAAACACCGGCAAGAGCAAGCTTCGCTGCAACTTCAGGAGTGAAGTAGTAGTTGATTGCTGCTTCAACGTTGGTCTTGTGAGCCGAACCCATTGGGACCACGAAGTTGTCGCAAGCGAAAGTTGAACCACTGTCAAGCAGAACTACACCGAGGTCATCGCTACCAAGTTCGATGTTGGCGCCAACAAGGTCGCCAGCCCAAACGATACCTGCTACAGCGTCGCCCGACTTGTAATCGTCCACGTAAGAGTTGCCCTTGATCGAGCGGATGTGACCAGAAGCGACCTTCTCGGTGAACAGGTCTAGAGCGGCGTAGAAATCATCCGAAGTGAACTTTGAGATGTCAACTCCAGCACCAAGCATCATGATGCCAAGGGTGTCGCGCATTTCGGAAAGGACCTCAACACGACCCTTTAGCTCTGGAGCCCAAAGGTCTTCAAGTGAAGTAGGTGCATCTTTACCAGTGAGCTTCTTGTAGTTCGCCTTGTGGTAACCGATCGCTGCGATGATGCCCTTCCAAGGAAGCGAGTGCTTGCGGCCCTCGTCGAAGGCACCTAGCTCGCCCTTGAAAGCTGGGATCAAGTTTGCAGTCACGTTTGGCAAGTTGTCGTAGTTCAATTCCTGGACGTAACCGTTGTCAATTAGACGAGAGACCATCCAGTCGGTTAGGCAGAAGGTATCCGCGCCGGTGTCAGTTCCAGAAGCAAGCTGGTTCTTGATACGTGCAAAGTAGGTGTTGTTGTCGTCAACGTTGATGTTGTAGGTGACCTTGATGCCACTTTCCTTCTCAAACGCCTTAAGGGTTGGGAACGAGCCGTCTTCGCCGTCCATGTAGTAAGGCCAGTTGTCCCAGATCAGAGTCTTTTCGGTATCTGAGACGTCCTTGGCTGCTGCCAGAGTCTTCTTACCGCCACCAGGTGAACAAGCTGCTAGAAGGGCTGCAACGCTAATTGCACCTGCGCCACCGATAACGGCACGACGGGTGATTTGTGCGGCATTAGGAGTTTGTAGCTGCTCAGTCAATCTGGGCTCCTTTACATCGAACGGACATCACTGTCCAAACAACAACCGATTGAAACGCCGATGGACGTATCAAATCAAATACTGCCACAAACAAATCGCAGAAAAGAACAAAAAACGCCAATTCTTTTGAATGGAGTATCGTTTATTTCGGTAGATGGCAAGGTAGCCATCGTTAGGAGCAAAATGCGTATCTCGGTACCGGCCGAAGTAAAGAACAACGAATTCCGAGTGGCTATCACCCCGGCTGGAGTTCACGAGCTAGTTGTAGCCGGACACGAAGTGTTTGTGCAGGCTGGAGCCGGCAACGGTTCGAGCATTTCCGATAAGGAATACCAAGATGCCGGCGCCACAATTGTGGCCGATGCGGCAGCTGCTTGGGGTGCCGGTGACATGGTCATGAAGGTTAAAGAGCCGATTGCCTCCGAGTACGGTTTTCTTCGCGAAGGCCTAGTGCTGTTCACCTACCTACACCTCGCAGCAGATCTCGAACTTACCCAAGCACTGGTTGAAAAGAAGGTCACTGCAATTGCTTACGAGACCGTTCAGCTGCCTAGCCGTCAACTTCCTTTGCTTGCTCCAATGAGTGAAGTAGCAGGACGTCTTTCAATCCAGGTGGGCGCTGAGACCCTAATGCGCCACAACGGCGGTAGCGGAATGCTCCTCGGCGGAGTTCCTGGAACTCGTCCAGCCAAGGTTGTCGTTCTTGGTGGAGGCGTTGCCGGAACTAACGCGGTTGCCATGGCAGTTGGTGCCGGTGCCGAAGTTACCGTTATGGACACCAACATTAACCGTCTTCGTGAACTAGACCACCACTACGCTGGCCGGGTTCGCACCATCGCATCGAATTCGTTTGAGATAAAGCGCGCACTTGCCGATGCCGACCTAGTGATTGGCTCGGTGCTAATTCCAGGCGCCAAAGCTCCAAAGCTCGTGACCAACGAGCACGTGAAGAACATGAAGCCAGGTTCGGTTTTGGTTGACATTGCTATTGACCAGGGCGGATGCTTCGCGGACTCGAAGCCAACCACTCACGCTGAACCAACTTTCAAGGTTCACGACACGATCTTCTACTGTGTTGCCAACATGCCGGGTGCGGTGCCTCACACCTCAACTTACGCTCTGACCAATGCAACTATGCCTTACGCTCGTTCGCTAGCCAACCACGGTTGGAAGAAGGCGCTTCAGGCTGATGCATCCCTGGCACTCGGCCTAAACAGCCACGATGGAAACCTAACCAACGAGCCGGTTGCAGTTGCTCACGGAATGGCTTTCAAGCCGCTGTCTGAGGTACTCGCCTAGCTCCGAGCGGGACTTGAACCTGAAACGTTTGGCCGTCATGCAGCAGTATGGCGGCTTTCGTTTGCTCCGAAGAAGCTCCAAACTTTTCCTTGCAGCCCAGCTGAAGAAGCTCAACTTCGTCGGTTCCAGCTAGTGCCAGCCGCGAGCGCAGATTGATTAGCATCTCTCTCGGAATTCCAACCAGCGACTGCGAGGTAACCAGAAGGTGCATTCCAAGGGAACGTCCTTTGGTGGCGATTCGCGTGAGCGAATCGATAGCCTTCGGTGTGGA
>JBJORE010000075.1:0-8513 GCA_046049565.1 Actinomycetota bacterium | reverse complement strand
CACATAGCACCGCTACTGATGATGAACGGTTCGTTGTTCTTTGGAAGCACAGACTTCTTCAAGATTCCGAAGTTCGATACACAGGTGTAGGTAACGTCATCGGCTTCATCATCGGTACCCTTGTCATCGACGAAGGACATCTTTGCCTGAACCGGACCAACCCACTTCACACGGGTAACGAAGAACACCTGGTTCTTCTTCTGATCCCATCGAACACCTAGACCAGGTAGCTTCACCATCACGTTGTCGTTGCGAACGAGCAGTGGCGAACCGGCACCACCGGCAGGTGGTAGCACTGGGATTGTCCAGGTGTAGGTGGTTGCGGCCCAAACTGCAGTTGCATTTGGGGTAGCAATCGTGACTACACAGTCTTCGTTTCCAGTCTTGAACCAGATCATCTTGGTGTCTGCGTTGATTTCACAGATGTCTTCATCTGCAGCAGTCATCGTGTAGTCGGTGCGACCAGACGCCAAAGTGATCACAGGTGCAATTGCCTCGTCAGCAGTCATGACCTCGCTTGGAGTTTCACCCGCGCTGAAACCAGCGGTGACCGAGTCGGCCTTGAGAACTGCAATCGTCTTGGTGTCAACGCCATCGGCAAGCCATTCATTTCCGGCCTTGGTTGCTTTGACGAGACAGTTTCCGTTCGATAGGAATCGAACCTTACCTTCAACGATTGAACAGACCGACGCCGGAGTTGCGCTCAAGACAGGAAGACCAATTGGTGCTGCTTCCGCTAGGTCTGTGTTCTGGCTGATTGAGCCTGCCTGAACGCTGATGTTTCTGTCGGCGCTAGCAGTCGTAGCCGCAGCTTCGGACAGAGTCATCGTTAGCGGTTGAGGCATCTTGGCTGCTCCAACGTAAATCAGGTCACCCGCGTAAACCTCGGTGTCATCACCAAGGATCAACTTGATTTCGGCGAAACCCGGTGACGCTGAGGATGGAGTTACTGGAACACCAGCCACAGAAGCCGATGGGATCTTGACGGTAATCGAGGTTGACGTCTTGGTCATAGTTGTGACCGTCGTACCGGTGGTTAGACCGGTTACGAAACGAACACCCTTTACCTTTTTGGTTGCAGAAGTTAGACCTAGGTTTACACCTGTAATAACCACATTTCCGCCACCTGCGTTCAAGCTAACCGAAACTCCAGGTGCCGAAACGGCAGGAACTGGGGTAGGTACGATGCTTCGAACATTTAGCCAGCGAATCACCTTGTGCGACAGGCTTACCTGGCTCACTGCAGGAGTGTAGACGTAAACCATGTTGCCGGCTGGGTTGACGTCACTGTAGCTGAGTGGAGTACCCGATGAGGAGTAAACCAAGCGCTCACCAGTTACAGTGGCTCCATCAGATAAGCGGTAGCTCATTGGGCCAATCTGGCGGGTCATCATTACGTTGTCGGTGCGAATGAAGGCAATCTTCTCGCCCTGATCAGGTGAGTCGTTGACGTCTACGTTCGGAACGCTGTTGCGCGGGAACGTAAGAGTGGTCGCTGCCATGTTCGTTTGAACGTCGAGAGTAATTGTGCTTCCCGAGTTGAAGGTTCCAGTGGCTACACCGGTTTGCAACAACTTATTCACACCGTTTACGCTGTGGACTGCGTAAACGGTAGTTCCGTCATTTACCGGAGCAAGGTTCACAGTTGGCTCCGTTCCAACAACGCTGTAAGCCTCCGGAGTTTCAACAACAGTTCCATCTGCCTTAACGCGAATCAAAGCGCGACTGTAGTTGCTGTAGGTTCCGTAAGAACCGGTCGAACCCTTTGCGCGAACCACAAGCATAACCGCAGCAACCTGGGTTCCTGTGGCCGCTGGGTTACCCGAAATCGATGTACGAGTCACAGTGGTTTCGTTTGTATCGATGGTGTTCAATGTTGTGATCAACGTTGGGGTGCCGTCTGAACTAATAGAGGTGAGAAACGCCTGTGCATAGTTCATGTAACCGTTGTTGTTCGTGTATCCCGAACAGGTCAACTGCCCAACTGGGCGATCAAAGCCCGTAAATCCGCTTAGTCCGGTTAGGTTAGCGCTGGTCAGAGTCGCAATGTCCGTATCAGCATTTGCGGTACAGAAATCCATCAACTTCTGTGTGATGTTAATTGGAGTTGAGAACGCCGAACCGATGGTTGATTCCGACAT
Source organism: Actinomycetota bacterium (assembly GCA_046049565.1). Classification (GTDB taxonomy): domain Bacteria; phylum Actinomycetota; class Actinomycetes; order Actinomycetales; family Microbacteriaceae; genus Rhodoluna. The sequence goes on along the minus strand of JBJORE010000075.1, from coordinate 6,372 downwards.
GTTCACAACGGTGCTTGGGCTTCCACAGCTCATGCTTCCAGGCATGTTCGGGTTTGGAGCACAGTTGCTTACAGAGCTGAAGGCCGCTATCTTGTTGCTCTCTCCAAAGAACGAAGTGCTCGGCATGGTTACCTTATTGATGGTGACAGGCCCAGATCCCTGGTATTGCGAGGACTGGTTCAAAGTCGTTAGCGTTGTCTTTCCGCCAGAGCCAAAGCCCGTTTCGAAACCGGTGAAATCGGCCTTTAGCTTGCGTAGGGCAAAGGTTTCGCTCGCATCTGAAGTGGTGTCGAATGACAGGCTGTAGTAGTTTCCACGACCGTCAGGCAAAACCTGTCCGCGGGTGGAACTGCCGATAATGCCTGGGAAGTTTTCCGACCACATCTTGGCGTCACCGGCTTCGGTACCGTTGCTTGGGTTTGCAACCGAGACACCAGGGATACCACCCATGAACTCACTAGATGCCGGTGAGCCCAGGCTGGCAAGACCGTTGGAGTCGGTAGAGAATGCTCTAATCACGTACATGTTTGGTGCGTTGAAGGTTGCCATTCCATTGTTTATGCTCACTGTGCAGGTAAGCGTTAGGGCGCCTGGCGCAGTAGCCGAACAGCTCGATGAGCTGTTCATAGTCGTAGTCAGCGGGTTACTAAATGTGGTGTCCGCTGCGTTATAGACAGCAATCGAGTAACGGTTAGAAGTTTCACCTGCACGCATGGTCAATTTCGCAGTGACCATGGTGACGGTGGCAACGGGTTCGGTTGGCTTCAACGGAGCCGGAGGACCTACCAAGCTATCTACAGCCGAAGCCACCGACCATGCCGAATCAAGGTTCGCAGTTGAGTCGTATGCCTTGATTTTGACGACATAGTTGACGCTGCCTTCTAGGCGAACGGTCTGCCAAGTTGGCGGGCCTGACATTACGTTTTCGAAGGTCTTCGAGTAGCTGTTTCCAGTTAGGGTTGAGCCAAACATTCCACCTGAAGAAACAATGGTGTTTAGGTCTGAAGCCTTGAAAAGTTGGTAGGTGTAATCAACTGTTCGACCACAGGAAGGCTGGCCACAGCCAGTCCTTTCAATATCACTGGCAATCTTGTTCCAGGTAATTGTGAATTTGGTTGGATTAACCAAATCAAGAGTTGGCGCCGAAGGTGCTGCCGGAGTCTGCAACATCGAAGGGTCAGACGCTGGCGAATAAGGAGACTCAATGTAGTCGCCCTGGTTCGAGGCGGTCAGCTTGATGACATAGTTGGTGTCTAGGTCAACCGGAAGTGGGTTCCACATGCTGTCCCGGAAATCGATTGTTTCGGTGTAAGTGCCGTTGGTCAAAGTTGGCATATCGACATCACGAACCATAACTGGGGTGGTTAGATCAGACTGCTTGAAAAGACTCCATTTATAGGTAGTCTTGCGATCCCAATACTGAACGTTCGTGTCTTCTGAGTTCTTGGCCCAGGTGATGCGTGCGCTGGTGGTTGAATTCAACGTAAAAGTTGGTTTTGCCGGCGTCTGAGCGGCACAGGTAGATTCCAGCTGCGCGTTGCTGGCCGAGGTGTCCTTAACAATAAGGTCAAGCGTTGGAAGTGGAATAGCTGAAGAACCAGCCGTATTGTCGACTTCAATGTTGCTGTTAGTGCGAATACCAGCCCAGTTGTCGGTTGCTACTGATGAAGATACGGTCCAGTTTGGGTTAAAGCTTCCGACATAGTTCTGGGTTCCCTTTTTATAGATGGATGAGCCATATTGGGCTGGCCCAACAGATGTTCCATCCTTTAGGCGGTCTACGGTAAGGACGTTTCCGCTTACCAATCGGTTTGCCAAAACACAGGTCGTCATTGATTGAGTTAGGAGCATTCCTGCTGGAATGTTTCCCGCGTAAGCACCCTGCCCGTCAATCCAAGACCATGCACTAGTTACGTAGGAACTCGAAGCGTCTTCCGTCGAAGCGATGGTGATCGGGGCGCCGGCCGTGCGATCGTAAAGAGTAGGAGCAATTGTGTAAGTTCCGGTTCGAAGTGGGTTGTTGTCCTGCGAAAGGCCCAGAGTCACCGAGAAATACTGGTTTTGGGTAAGGGAAGTTACATCGTTTGGAACAGTGAAAACTGAAGAATCAGCCGGTTCACCGGCAGTCGTGTTGTTGGTAACCACATTTACTTCGTTCCACGATGGCTGATAGCCGCCACCGCCACCGCCACGAAGATACTTGTATGGCTTAGTTGGGTCATAGGTACCTGAGTTCCAGGTAACGCCCGATGGGAAGGTTTCATTCCAGTCCACAACGATGTCGTGGCCTGCCAAGGAGCTCACGTAAGTATTTCAGTGACCAGTTGGTCTTGCTAACTGCGCCTGCGTTTGATGTGACCGTTGCATTCGCCGGCATGGCGGTCAAGCCAACCACCATCATGGTAGTTGCGACTATAACTGCGGTGATCTTCTTGAACATGGTTGCTTCCCCTATTTTGGATGCTGGTGTTTTGTTTTACTAGCGAGCGCAATCGGCGCACGTATCGGTATACATTCTAGGAGTTTTGTCTGACAATTTTGGACTAATCGTCTAATAGCGGTGGCTATGTTTTCGTGTCGCAATTTGTTGCCAATTAGGCTTGTTGGATGCGCATAGCCACCTGGAACGTGAACAGTATTCGAACTCGAGTCGGGCGCGTTGTCGATTGGCTGGTTCGAAGCGACATTGATGTGCTGGCGATGCAGGAAATCAAATGCAAACCCGATCAATTTCCCTATGAAGCCTTCGAAGCTGCCGGCTATAAGGTCATTCTTCACGGACTGAATCAGTGGAACGGTGTTGCCTTCGCCTATCGCGTTGAACCAACCGACATTGAGGTTGGTTTCGAAGGGATGCCTGAATTCAAGGATGTGGCAGAAGCACGTGCTTTGGGAGCAACCTTCGACGGAGTTCGCCTCTGGAGTTTGTATGTGCCAAACGGGCGAGCCTTGGATGATCCCCACTATGCCTACAAGTTGGACTGGTTGGAGGCGTTAGCCTCCTCGCTTTCGGAGCAGCTTTTCCACGAGCCAGAATTGCCGATGGCTCTCATGGGTGATTTCAACATCGCGCCTCTAGACACCGATGTTTGGAATATCAACGACTTCGCAGGTGCTACGCACGTTTCGGCTCCAGAGCGTCAGGCGTTCTCCGCTTTTGGAGAGATTGGTTTGAGCGATGTGGTTCGCCCACTAGTGCCAACCGGTTACACCTACTGGGATTACCAGCAATTGCGCTTCCCAAAGAACGAAGGAATGCGCATCGATTTCATCCTAGGTAACGAAGCTTTTTCGGAGATGGTCACGGGTGCTTCAATTGAGCGGGAAGAGCGCAAGGGCGAAGGTCCGAGTGACCATGTGCCGGTGGTTGCCGAGCTTAACTAATTAGAGCCCCGATTTCTCGGGGCTCTAATTGTTTGTTCATTACTGAAGGATAATCACCGTCGTGCGAACTGTTGCTGGAATGCGCTTGCCTGCTCCAGTTAGGTTCTTCATCGTAGTTGGCCACGCGCGATAGCGAGTGATCTTGATGGTAACGGTTCCTGTGAAGCCCTTGAGCTGCGTTTGTGCTGCGGTCTCATAGGCTTTGGTTCCGATTGCGGTTGCTGTGCCCTTAGCCTTAGTGCTCTTCTTGATCTTCAAGAAGTCGGTGGCCAAGTTCGCCGGTACCACTAGACCCGAGGCATCCTTACAAGCAGCACTGGCTGCCGAGAACACTTTGCCTTTAAAAGCTGCCTTTTTCTGAGTGGCAGTTTTTCCAGGCATTGCCTTTGTAGTGCCGAACACATTGGTGCATGTGTAGGTTGTTGAGTTGGCTGCCGTGAAGGTAGTTTCGGCCAAGATGTAGCCGGTGTAGATACCTTTCGACTGTAGGGTAAGCAGACCCTTAGCCTTATCCCACTTGACCAACAAACTGCTGTCGTTGGTTGGAACAAACACCGACGGTGCCGACGGGATGTTTCTTGCTGGAGTTGAACCGTCGGTCAACTCCGATAGCACATCAGGAATCGAGGTGTTGGAAGATGGCGCAACAGTCACCGAAACGGTGCGGGTGTCGGTTGCCCAGTTGTTACCTCCAGAAGAAACAATCGTTATCACACAGGTTCCTGCAGAAACACCCGCGACCAGACCAGCTTCATCCACTGTACAAATGTCAGTGTTACTAGAGGAATAGGTTCTAGTTGCGCCGCTAAAACTGCTCGAAGGAGTTAACTGTCGATCGTTATCTTCGCCCCCGTTTGATCCGGTGTCTGCTGGGTTATCAGTAATGGTGAAAGGATCGTCAACTTCCGTTTCAAGAGCGCCCTTGTTTACCGTCACAGTCACAACCTGGGTAACTTTGTTTACTCCCAAGTCGCCAGCTTGCGTAATTGTGATCGTACATTTTCCGGCACCGATAATCGTAGGAATACTCGATACCATCGCACAGGTCGCGGCAGGCGACAAAGTGATCGACACACTTAGTCCTGCACTTGACGTGCCAGGAATGACGAAAGGTATTGCAGTGCCAGTCCAAGGAGTATTTTCTGCTGGAAGACCTACTGGTGGAGTTACTGTTTGAGGCTGTTTTACCGTGCCCGCAATGTAAGTTACCGTCCTAGTAAGTGTTCCGGTTGAGCCGAAGGTGACCACAATCGATTGTTCTCCAGCAGCCAAGTTCTTTGGCATTGTGAGGGTGAATGCGGTTGCCTTCTTACCCGAAATCGCTGCTGCAACTCCGCCAACGGTGGCCGATGTTGCCGCGGTTAGGCCGGTTCCAGTAAAGGTGACCTTACCTCCGACGCCCGCGAGGATGTGGGCAGAGCTTTGGCTCGAGATGGTTGCGGTCGGTGTTCCGCCTCCGCCGCCGCCACCACCACCACCGCCACCGCCGGTGGAAGTGCCTCCGTTGCTAAAGTTAGCGATCATCGGGTTCCAATAAATTAAGCTGTACTTCCCCTTAGCGGTTTCAACGAAACCGTTCATGGCTCCGGTGGAATCAAAGAAGTACTGGCTTAGGGCCATCGACATGGGCATAACCTGGGTCACGACTTCACCCGTGGTTCCCGAGTTAGTGGTCAGGCTTAGAACTCCTGGCGCGATGTTTTGGGTAAATGCACCATTGACCATGCCGCCGCCCCAACGTACATAGTGAATCTTGTTCGTTGACTCCACGAATGTAGCAAGTGAGAAGTCTGCACCTGAACTTTGACCAAAACTGGAAACAGTGTCAAGCGTGTAGTTCGTTCCAGCATCGAAAGCGCCAGTTGTTGACTGGTAGAACTTTGATTGGCTAAACGCTACAACTTTGTTTCCAATAGTCATGGCTGGCAAGTTTGGAACGTTGTTCATCACAGACATTCCTTGACTGCTGCTGTAAGTCGAAGGTGCAACACCGAATGGGTCGGATGTTTCGGTGTAGGTTCCGTCCATTTTCAGGCGAACCAAGTACATTCCATTAACAGTCGTGTTGTAGTTGGAGCTGACTGAACCTGAGAACACATAGAAGGCAGCTGCCAAGTCTGAGCTTGCTGATGCATTTGGGAAAATTGTGTAATACATTCCACGAGATCCATCAACCTGGCCGTTTCCACCGCTAACTGATGCGAAAGGGTCGCCGTTGTGGTTTGCCTGGTAAAGCTTGGTGATACTTGGGTTTGCCCCAGCATTTACCTGCACAAGGAAGTTCATCTGGGTGGTGTTCTGACCGGAAACCAACTTACAAGTCAATGAGATAAGCGGTTTTGCCATCGGCGAGCTAAGTACCGAGGTTGAAATACCTCCAGCATATTTAGAACCCGTCAAGTTTTCGTCACAGAACGTCGACATGGTTGACGCTGGAACGGTAATGGTTTCGGTGGTTGCCGAACCTGCGGTTCCAGTTTTCAAAACCAGTGAATGGTTCATCTGTGAAAACGAGTTTGGAGAGCCGCTGCTGTCGGTCGAATAGGTCGCAGCCCATTTGCTGCGGTTTCCGTACCAGCCAACTGCTGGTGAAATACCGTCGGTGCCCGCATTGATGACGGCAGCAGCATTGCCGGTGCCACCAAAGTTGGCATCCAAACCAGTCTTGGTTAGGTGATACAGCTCGATAGCTGAAGCAGGGTTCGTAGTGAATTTCATCTTGTAGAAACCCTCGTTGCTGTCTGAGATCAGCATCGAATAATCGTTCGTGTTGTATGCCTGGGTATAAGGCATCTCAGAACCGACAGCTGTGCGATTCGTGGCTTGACCCGAGCCCGAACCGTTACTGAAGGTGCTGGTGATGTCAACGGAGTCCTTCGGAAGAGTGAACTCGTTTGATGCTGGGCTAGGCGCAGAGCGCAAACGCAAGGAGCTACCTAATTGGCCACTTGGTTCCGGGGCACGGATGTACTTGGCTACTAAAGCCAC